>NZ_JBNTJW010000003.1:0-275196 GCF_051195055.1 Halobellus sp. EA9
TCCCCACGCGGTCTACCACGATAACTTCGTCAACAGAGCGCTGTCTGTCGGTTTCTCCGCTTAACCGAACACGGATGGCCGTGAGTGTTACTTTCCAGACAAAAGAGGCGTCATAGTGACTACTCTCGTCTCTTACCGCCGAACGCCGCCCCTGGCGACTGCGTTCGGCGGTAAACAGTGAGAGTAATCACTATCAGTCGTCGGCTCTGGCGCTCTCGAACTGCTCGGCCGGGAGGCGGAGTTCGGCCAGTCCGGGCAGGTGTTCGATGTTGAACACGACCTTCAGATCGTCGGTGACGGGCGCGCCGATACAGGACAGGCGGACGCCGCGCTCTTTCATCTCGTCTGTGAGGACCGTGCTCACGGGCATCTCCACCTCGCCCTCGACGACGGCGACGGCGCAGTTCGCACAGGCGCCGCCGCGGCAGGCGTAGGGCCACGCGAAGCCGTAGCGCTCTGCGGCTTCGAGCAGCGTCTCGCGCTCCTCGACGACGAGGATCCCGTGGCTGTCGACCGGGAGGTCCGCGGCCTCGGCCTTCTCGAAGAGGTCCTCGTCGGTCAGTTCCCAGCCCCGCGCCTGAGCGACCTCGTAGTCGAGGTACTCGACGGTCGGGCCGAGCGTCTCCTCGTCTCCCTCGCCCTCGTCTTCGGCCCCTTCGTTCGCCGCATCCGACCGCCCGTGGCCTCGGCCGCGTCCGCTCTCCCGGCCGTCCGCCGAGCGACCTACCCCGTCTCCGGTCGCGTCGCTCTCGAAGGTCGAGGGATCGCGTCCGGCCGAGATGTGCTCGTAGGCCCGTCGGACGCGCTTGAACTCCGCCAGCGACCCGCCGTGGTCCGGGTGGGCCTCCTTCACCCGCTCCCGGTAGGCCCGGACGACGTCGTCCTCGTCGGCGTCGGCGTCGGCGTCGATCCCGAGTACGTCGTACGGCGACTCCACGGAGGCTATTGGGAGATGGCGTGGTTAAGTCCTCCCCTCTCACCGTCGTCGCGTGACCGTCGCCGCCGCCAGGAGGACCGCCGCGACGGCCACGACGATGCCGAACCCCGGCGTCGACCCGCCGCTCGTTCCAGGCATCGAGACGGTCGCTTCCGTCGTCGACGACGACGGCGTGGCGGTGCCCGCGATCGAATCGCCGTCGCTCCCGTCGGACCCGGGGGAGTCGGCGGCTGTCGTTCCCGAGGTCGACCCGACGACGCCCGACGTGGTCAGTCCGTCCGGCGCCGCGCGGCCGTCGCTCCCGCCCCGGCCGTCACCGCCGTCGAGCAGTCCGGCCGCGATCTTGGCTTCGGGCGGCGGGCCCGCCGCGTCGGTCGTATTCGAGCCGTTTTGTGCGGGTGTCGGGGTTGACGTGGACGTGGACGTGGACGTGGGAGTCGCGGTCGTCTCCGCTCGGGTCGGCGGCTCGGTGGATGACGAGACGGGGTGCCGGTCCGCGGCGCCGACCGCAGACGAGGCACCGTCCGGCCCGCCGAGTCCGCTCGCGAACGCCGGGGCGGCGCCGGCCGTGAGGAGCGCGGCGACGGTCACGAGGACGATCGCGGTCCGCATTTCAGGTGGGTTGCGGCCGCGACGGCGGCCGGACCGCGGTAACGTTCTCGTGCCGTGCCAGCCCGACGAGGTCGTCGACGGCGACGTAGCCCTGGACGAGCCTGCCGCTCCGGAGTTCGACGGTCACCGCGTAGCCGTCGGGGAGCGTCCGGCCGCCGGCCAGTTCGATCACCACCTGCACCGACCCGTCCTCGTAGACGAGCCCGTGCTGGTCGGCGTAGGCGGTGCGGTTCTCGGCGGTCGTGAGGTCGTAGAGCCGCCGGTCGAGGTCCGGAGGGAGGGAGAGAATCGCCGCGGTGGTGGTCGCCGTCGGCGACTGCGTCGGGGACGCTCGCGTCGTCGCCGTCGGGTCCGAGATCGGCGAGCCCCAGCCTGTACACCCGGCCAGGAGGACCAGGCCGACTGCGAGCAGGGGCGGCAACGGGTCGCGAGCGCGGCACGTCACAGTTCGGAAAGAGGTCCTCCGCGGTATGAATATTAACGGTACTCGATTGATATGCAGACGGCCCGTTCCCGATAAATCGCGGGAAAGCCATCGGAGGATCCCGCCGGACGTCGATCGCTACGGTTTTCACTCGATGTCCGAACTAGCTCGATATGCCGAAGGCGACGACCGACACTATCGCGACGCTCCTCGAGAGCGCGATCGAAGAGACCGAAGACGCCGAGGTCCACTACAAGCTCCGAACCGCGCTGCAGCTGCTCGACGTCGTCGAGCGGCGCCAGGAGAGTGCCATCGATCTGCTGACCGACGAGGAGTTCGACGGGGAACTCCGCGAGCGGCTGGAAGAACTGGGCTACCTCTAACGTGGAACCGCCGCCGGGACCAATCGGACATACGAACCAAGGGCCCGCCGATTGGTGAAGGTCTTTTGCCTCGCGCAGTCCGAATCAGCCCGGTACGGAGGGCAACGGCTTCGCGCGGGAGTAGTAGTGCTATTCAGCGATAGGGTATCGGCGTCGCTTCGCGGCGCGATTCGGTGCAGAAGGGAGTGGGTTGGGGCAGATTTGAACTGCCGGCCTCCTCCATGTCAAGGAGGTGTCATAACCAGACTAGACCACCAACCCGCCCGGCGCGTGCTCGCTCGCACTCTTCCAAGCGCATCTCCCGATTCCCGGTGTACGTAATTGAAGGTTTCGTTTCGCGGATCGGACGCCGTCGTCCGGTTTGAGGTCCGACGGCGGCCCAGCGTCCCAGACCCGACACGGGCCGGTCGTTCGGCCGATGGCGGCGATCGGCCGGAGTGACCGCTCCGATAGCCTTATACTGGTGAACGGATTTGTTCACTGTAACACGAAGACGTACATCGGTGATCACGATGACACTCCAAGATTACATCGAACGCGCGACGGAGGGAACGGATCTGACACAGGCAGAGGCCCGCGAGGCGGCCGGTCTGGTCTTCGAGGACGCGACCGAAGCCCAGATCGGGGCGCTGCTGGCGGCGCTTCGCGCGAAGGGCGAGACCGAGACGGAGATCGCCGGCTTCGCGCAGGGGATGCGCGACGCCGCCCGGACGATCGATCCCGATCGGGACCCGCTCGTCGACACCTGTGGGACCGGCGGCGACGACTACAACACCATCAACGTCTCGACGACGAGCGCCATCGTCGCCGCGGGCGCGGGCGCCGCGGTCGCGAAACACGGCAACTACTCGGTCTCCTCGTCGTCGGGGAGCGCCGACGTCCTGGAGGTCGCGGGCGCGGACGTCGAGGCCGAGCCCCCGGCCGTCGAGGAGGCGATCGAGCGCGAAGGGATCGGCTTCATGCTCGCGCCGGTGTTCCACCCCGCGATGAAGGCCGTGATCGGCCCGCGGAAGGAACTCGGAATGCGGACCATCTTCAACGTCCTCGGGCCGCTCACCAACCCCGCCGGCGCGGACGCGCAGGTCGTCGGCGTCTACGACCCCGACCTCGTGCCGGTGCTCGCGCGCTCGCTCTCACACCTCGCGGTCGACCGCGCGCTCGTCGTCCACGGCTCCGGAATGGACGAGATCGCGCTCCACGACGAGACGCGGGTCGCGGAGGTCGACGGCGACGACATCGAGGAGTACACCCTTACGCCCGAGGAGATCGGACTCGACGCGGCGCCGATCGACGCCGTCGCGGGCGGCACGCCCGAGGAGAACGCCGAGGACCTCCGGGGGATCGTCACCGGGACGGTCACCGGCCCGAAGCGGGACATCATCCTCGCGAACGCGGGCGCGGCGATCTACGTCGCGGGGCTGGCCGACAGCATCGAGGACGGCGTCGAGACGGCGGCGAAGGCCATCGACGAGGGCGACGCGACGTCGACCTTCGAGGCCCTCTGCGAGCCCGTCGACGCCGCGGCGGAGCGCTGACGATGGTGCGAACGAAGGTCTGCGGCGTCACGAACGAAGCCGACCTCCGCGCCGTCGAACGGGCGGGCGCGGACGCGGTCGGCGTCATCGCCGACGTCCCGGTCGAAACGCCCCGCGAGGTCGCCGTCGGGGACGCCGCCCGGCTCGTCGCGGCCGCGCCGCCCTTCCTCACGACGACGCTCGTGACGATGCCCGACACGCCCGCCGAGGCCGTCGACGTCGCCGACCGCGTCGGGTCGGACGTCCTCCAACTGCACGGCGACTTCGCGCCCGGGGCGTTCCGGGAGATCCGCGACTCCGTCGCCGCCAAGCTCGTCGCGGTCGTCGACGCCGAGGACCCGGAGCGCGCTCGCGACGTCGCGCCCGCGGTCGACGCCGTGCTCGTCGACTCGGTCGACGACTCGGGCGCCGGCGGCACCGGCGAGACCCACGACTGGGCGGCGACGGCCGAAGTGACCGCGACGCTCGACGCGCCGGTGATCCTCGCCGGCGGCCTCGGGCCGGAGAACGTCGCCGAGGCCGTCGAGACCGTCCGGCCGTTCGCCGTCGACGTCGCGAGCGGCGTCGAGGCACGCGGCGGGCAGAAGGACCACGACGCGGTCCGGGCGTTCGTCGCCAACGCGGCCGCGGCGGGCGAGCGGATTGCCGGCGACGACGCGGAGGCGTCCGGGGGGAATCGGACGGACGACGACCGGACGGTCGAGGAGGTGTCGTCGTGAGCGACCGCGGCGACGACGCCGATAGCGTCAGCGCGCCCGCGCTGTCGCAGTCCCGCGAGTCGTTCGTCCGCGAGGTCGAGCGCGCCACCGCAGAGGCCGAGGGGCCCGTGGTCGCCCACGTGACCGCGGACCTCCCGGAGACGGAGCCGCTGTCGGCGTACGCCGCGCTCGCCGATCGGAGCGACTACGGCTTCCTCCTGGAGAGCGCCGAGAAGACGCCCTCCAGCGACCCCGCGGGCGCGTTCGCGCCCGACCACGCGACCGCGGACCGCCACGCGCGCTACTCGTTCGTCGGCTACGATCCCGACGCCGTGATCACGGTCGATCCCGACGGGACCGACGTCGAACGCCTCGGGGGTCGCGCGGCCGAGTACGTCGAGGCGGAGATCGGCGACGGCAACGACGGGGACGAAGACGCCGGCGCCGACACTCGGAGCGACCCGGACGTCCTCGACCGCCTCCGGGCGGCCTTCCCGGACCTCCCCCGCGTCGGCTTCCCGGACGACGACCGCCAGCGGCTCCGCGGCGGGCTCGTGGGCTTCCTCGCCTACGAGGCCGTCTACGACCTCTGGCTCGCGGAGGTCGGAATCGAGCGCCCCGAGACCGACACGCCTGACGCGCAGTTCGTCCTCACGACGAAGACGCTCTCCTTCGACCACGCCGAGTCGTCGGTCTCGCTCGTGCTCACGCCCGTCGTGACGCCCGACGACGACCCGAGCGCGGTCTACGACGAGCTCCGGGAGGAGGCCGATCGCGTCGCCGAGACGCTCGCCGACGCCGAGGCGCCAGAGACCGGCGGCTTCGTCCGGACGGGCGAGTCCGCGGGGCCGAAAGCGGAGTACGAGGCCGCGGTCCGGAAGACGAAAGAGCACGTCCTCGACGGCGACATCTACCAGGGCGTCATCTCCCGCGTGCGGGAGCTGTACGGGCGGATCGACCCGCTCGGGCTCTACGAGGCGCTGCGGGAGGTCAACCCCTCGCCGTACATGTACGTCCTGCGGCACGACGACCGCCACATCGTCGGCGCGAGCCCCGAGACGCTGGTGTCCGTGCAGGGCGAGCGCGTCGTCTCCAACCCGATCGCGGGGACGTGTCGGCGCGGCACGAGCCCCGTCGAGGACCGCCGGCTGGCCGGCGAGATGCTCGCCGACGGCAAGGAGCGCGCCGAGCACACGATGCTCGTCGACCTCGCGCGCAACGACGTCCGCCGGGTCGCAGCGCCGGGCAGCGTCCGCGTCGAGGAGTTCATGAACGTCCTGAAGTACAGCCACGTCCAGCACATCGAATCGACCGTGACGGGGACGCTGGCGGGCCCCGACAGCGGGAACGGCGAGTACCCCCGGGGCGCCGACGCCTTCGACGCCACGCGGGCGACGTTCCCGGCGGGGACGCTGACAGGCGCGCCGAAGGTCCGCGCGATGGAGATCGTCGACGACCTCGAACGCTCGCCCAGGGGCGTCTACGGCGGCGGCGTCGGCTACTACTCGTGGTCCGGCGACGCCGACTTCGCGATCGTGATCCGGACGGCGACGGTCGAGGCGGGCGCCGACGGGGTCGATGACGTCGTCTCCGTGCGGGCGGGCGCGGGCATCGTCGCCGACAGCGACCCCGAAGCCGAGTACGAGGAGACCGAACAGAAGATGGACGGCGTGCTCACCGCCGTCGAGCGGATCGAACGCGACCGCGGCTCCGAGGGCGGGGCCTCCGACGGCGCCGAGAGCGTCGAGGACGCCGAGGACATAGAGGAGGTAGCCCGATGACGCTCCGCCTGCTCGTGGTCGACAACTTCGATTCGTTCACCTACAACCTCGTGGAGTACTTCTCCGAACAGCGGGTCGACGGCGAGCGCGTCGACGTAATCGTCCGCAAGAACACCGCGTCGATAGCGGAACTCCGCGAGATCGACCCCCACGCGATCGTGATCAGCCCCGGCCCCGGCCACCCGAAGAACGACCGCGACGTCGGCGTCACGAACGAGGTCCTGACGTCGCTCTCACACCGCATCCCCACGCTCGGCGTCTGTCTCGGCCTCGAAGCGGCCGTCTACGCCTACGGCGGCGAGATCGGCCACGCGCCCGAGCCCGTCCACGGGAAGGCGTTCCCCGTCGAACACGACGGCCGCGGCGTCTTCGCCGGCCTGGACCAGGGCTTCCAGGGCGGCCGCTACCACTCGCTCGTGGCGACGGCCGTCCCGGACGACTTCGAGGTGTCGGCGACGACGAGCCACGCGATCGGGGGCGGCGACGCGGGCGAGGGAGAAGCGGAGAGAGCGGGCGACGCGCCGGAGGCGACCGACCTCGTGATGGGCGTGCGCCACCGCGAGTACCCGATCGAGGCGGTGCAGTTCCACCCCGAGTCGGTGCTCACGGGCGTCGGTCACGACATCGTGCGGAACTTCCTCGAAGAGTGCGTGCTCTCGCGATCGATCGACGAGCGCGCGCGGGTCTGAATTCCCTCCTCCAGTCGGTCAGCCCAGGAGATTGATGCCGAAGAACGAAAGCACCAGCAGTCCGCCGACGACGAGCGCGGCGATGGTGACGAGCCGCCAGGCGATCTTCAGCGCGATCCGTCCCACGAGGACGACGATTCCGACGCCGACGATCACCGCGAGCGCCTGCCCGAGCGGCTGGGAGAGCAGTCCCCCGAGCTGAAGGAGCGCGAGCGACGGCACGACCGATGCGAGTGCGGACATACCCGCTTCATCCCCGGTAGAGGGAATAAGTCTGTGGGGTAATTCGGGGACGTCGCCGACGGAGGCCACCGAAGAGCGACGCCGTCCCGCCGGCATAGGTATGTAATATGACTATTAGGGGCCTCTAGCGGATCGGAACGCGCCGGAGTCGACGCGCGGCCCGGCGAAACCGCCGCCGAACTGGGTCGATCCGCCGCCGTCGGACACCCCATCTGTTCGGTTGGATATCGAGAGACAGCGACGGGGTATACTCCAGATATTTCACTTTCACTCCGGTCTACCAACCTTGATAACTCGCTGGGTCGAACGGACGCCCGCCACGTCGGAGGCGTGCCACCGGCAGGGGGGAGTAAGGTATCGGATGTCATAGGTATTCGGCCGTCTGCTGATACCGAAGCCTTAAACCGACCTGCCGCACTCACAAGCCATCGTCACAAATGACCGGAACTGAGCCAGTCGCACGAGTCGAAATCGCCCGGTGGACTTCCACAGGGCGGGAGGAACAGTAAATGAGCAATCAGCCCGAGAGAGTCGACGACCTGGAACTGCCCGTCAAGCGGACCGACGGGGAGACGCTCGAAGAGCGACTCACCGCGAACGCGTACCACAACATTCTGCCGGCGCGGTACCTCCGCAAGGACGCCGACGGCGAACCCATCGAGTCCCAGGAGGACCTCTTCCCCCGCGTCGCGAAGAACGTCGCGCTCGCGGAGGCCGTCTTCGAGGCCGAAAACCGAGGCGTCGAGGTCACCGTCACGCCCGAGCAGCTGAAGCCCGACCACCCGCGTCGGGACGAGCTCGCAGCGGAGGTGTTCGGCAAGGGCGTCACCGCCGATGCCGACGCCGAGACGGCGCTTTCGGTCTACAACGTCAACAAGTTCGCCTACGACACCGTCGTCCCCGAACTGCCCGACGAGATCCGCACGCAGGTCGAAGCGACCCGCGAGGAGTTCGAGTCGCTGATGGACTCGCTGTCTTTCATGCCGAACTCCCCGACGCTGATGAACGCGGGCGACGAGCTTCAACAGTTGTCGGCGTGTTTCGTCGACTCGCCCGACGACGACATCGACGACATCCACCAGACCGCCAAGGAGGCCGCCCAGGTCTTCCAGAGCGGCGGCGGGATGGGCTATGCCTTCTGGCGGCTCCGCCCCTACGGCGACCCCGTCGGCTCGACCGGCGGCATCGCCTCGGGCCCCATCACCTTCATGCGGACCTACGACCAGCTGTGTGAGACCATCGCGCAGGGGGGCGCGCGACGCGGCGCACAGATGGGCGTAATGCGCGTCAGCCACCCGGACGTCATCCAGTTCATCCACGCCAAGAACAAGGACGTCTCCCTGGCCCACACCCTGCGGCTGAACGACCCCGACGACTACACCCACAACTCCTTCAAGGACGCCCTGGAGGAGGCCCGCGAACTTATCGACGACGAGGGGCGCGTCCCCAAGCACCTCCGGAACGCGGTCGAGGGCCACCTCTCGAACTTCAACATCTCGGTCGGGATCACCGACGACTTCATGGACGCGCTGTTCGCGGGCGAGGAGTTCACCTTCACCAATCCGCGAACCGAAGAGCCGCACGTCGCCACGCCCGAGACGAAAGAGCTCTACGAGATGTTCGGCCTCGGCGAGCACGTCGAGGTCGGCGAGGAACTTTCGGTCCCCGCACAGGACCTGTGGGACCACATCGTCGAGGGCGCCCACGAGAACGGCGAGCCCGGCGTGATCTATCTCGAACGCGTCAACAAGCAGCACTCCTTCGACACTGATAAGAATCCTGAACATACCATTTTGGCAACAAACCCCTGCGGCGAGCAGCCGTTGGAGGAGTACGAGGCCTGTAACCTCGGCCACATCAACCTCTCGACGCTCGTCGACTTCGACGCGCCCGACTGGCGCGTCTGGTACGACGCCCACGGCGACGAGTACGACTCCTTCGACGACGCCGTCGACGCCTTCCTCGCGGAGGCGATCGACTGGGAGGAGTTCGACTACCGGATCGACCGGGGAACGCGGTTCCTCGAAAACGTCGTCACGATGTCGGACTTCCCGGTGCCGGAGATCGAACAGAAGGTCCGGGACATGCGGAAGATCGGCCTCGGCGTGATGGGGCTGGCACAGCTGTACATCCAGCTCGGCATCCAGTACGGCACCGAGGCGGGCAACGAGGTCGCCCGCCAGCTGATGACGCACATCAACCACGAGTCCAAGCGGACGAGCCACGAGCTCGCGGAGACCCGCGGCTCGTTCAACGACTGGGACGACTCCAAGTACGCGAACCCCACGGAGTACCGCGAGTGGTTCGAGCACCACACCGGCGAGGACGCCGACGACTGGGCCGAGGGCTACCCGATCCGGAACCACAACACCACGACGGTCGCGCCGACGGGCACGACCTCGATGGTCGGCAACACGACGGGCGGGATCGAGCCGATCTACAACGTCGCCTACTACAAGAACGTCTCCGACGACGTCCAGGGCGACGAGATGCTCGTCGAGTTCGACGACTACTTCCTGCGAGTCCTGGAGGCCAACGACATCGACGTCGACACGGTGAAGGAAGAGGCCCAAGAGCAGATGGCCGCAAACGAGTTCGACGGCGTCTCGTCGCTGTCGACGGTTCCCGATGCGATCTCGGAGCTGTTCGTCGTCACCGGCGACCTCTCCGGGAAGCAGCACGCCGCGGTGCAGTGCGCCACCCAGGAGGGCGTCGACTCCGCCATCTCGAAGACCTGTAACTTCCCGAACTCGGCCTCAAAGGAGGACATGGACGAGGTCTACCGCTACATCTACCGCAACGGCGGGAAGGGCGTCACCGTCTACCGCGACGGCACGCGCTCGAAGCAGGTGCTGACGACGCGCGCGCAGAACACCGACTTCGCCGACGAGAGCGAGGCCGCGGAGGCGCTCGTCGAGCAGATCCAAGAGGTCTTCGGCGGCGTCGAGGGCTTCCTCGAGAGCGACGAGGTACAGGCGGCCATCGACAGCGAGGTCGAGCGGCTGCTTTCGGCCGCGGACGGCGAGACCGACCTCGGCAAGAAGCGCCCGCGGCCGGACGTCCTCCACGGCGTCACCCAGCGCATCGACACGGGCTACGGCAAACTCTATGTCAACATCAACGAGGACCAGGATGGAAAGCCGTTCGAGCTGTTCGCGAACATCGGCAACTCCGGCGGCTTCACCGCCTCCTTCACCGAGGCGCTCGCGAAGACGATTTCGACGGCGCTGCGCTCGGGCGTCGATCCCACCGAGATCGCCAGCGAGCTCCAGGGCATCCGCAGCCCGAAGGTCGCCTGGGACAAGGGCGAGCAGATCAACTCCATCCCGGACGCGATCGGCACGGCGATGCGGCGCTACCTCGACGGCGAGATCGACAAGGGCTACCCGCAGCAGCAGAACCTGACCGAGCTGTCGGAAGACGGCGACACGGATGCCAGCACGCCCGGCCGGCAGACCGACGGCGGCGCGACGGTCGACGTCGGCGACGTGGACGTCGGCGAGTCCGCCGACCGGACCAACGACGCGGCCGCCGGCGCGGACGACGCGACCGACGACCTGCTGGCGGCGGGCGAGAGCCCCGAGTGCCCCGAGTGCGGCAGTATGTCGCTGTACTTCTCCGAGGGGTGCAAGACCTGCGAGGCCTGCGGCTGGTCCGAGTGCTGAGGCGCTCGCCGGCGTAGCGATCGACTTCCGATCTTCGTCGCCGGATGCGAACCTTCTTGTCGACTGCGACCGCCCGAACGAACGTGAGCGACGCGACCGAGACGCCGCCCGGCCGGCCCTGTCCGCTCTGCGGGCGGTCGATGGCCCGGCGCCACTGCAAGTACGTCTGCCCCGAGCACGGGGTGGTCTACGACTGCAGCGACACATTTTGGTGATCTGATACTGGAAAGCGCGAACCGCCGGTTCATAGTATATGAGTCTGGTGGCCGACCGTTCGGACTGCGGTCGGATCGGTGTCAAATCGGCACGAAGCGTTATATGAATTCAGTCCGTAGCAAAAACAACAGATGTGTGGCCGGACGGAATCGCGACGAGACACCCCGAACCGTAGCACCTAACGATGGTGAGAGAAGAACAGATCCGACAGAGTAAGGCGATCCAGCGGCGCACCGGGAAGACGTTCCACCTGGCGACGCGCGTCCTGCCCGAGCGGGTCCGGCACGCGACGTACGTCCTCTATGCCTTCTTCCGGGTCGCCGACGAGGTCGTCGACGCCGAGGAGACCCCCGCGCCGGCGGAACAGCGCCGGCGACTGGAGGCGCTCCGTCGCCAGGCCCTCGGCGAGGAGGAATCCGACGACCCGGTGCTGACGGCGTTCGCCGAACTCCGCGAGCGGCACGACATCCCCGCGTCCGACGTCGACAGCTTCATCGACGCGATGCTCGCGGACATCGACACCGACCGCTACGAGACCTACGAGGAACTGGAGGCGTATATGGACGGCTCGGCGGCCGCGGTCGGCCGGATGATGACCGAGATTATGGAGACGCCGCAGGCCGACGCGGCGCTGCCGCACGCGACGGCGCTCGGCGAGGCGTTCCAGCTCTCGAACTTCCTCCGGGACGTCCGCGAGGACATCGTCGAGCGCGACCGGATCTACCTCCCGAAAGAGACCCTCCAGAAGCACGGCGTCACCGAGGAACAGCTCCTGAACTTCGAGTACGACGAGAACTTCCGAGCGGCGATGGAAGACGAACTGGAGCGCGCGGAGGCGCTGTACCGAGAGGGCGTCGCCGGCATCGACTACCTCCCCGAGGACTGCCAGTTCGCGGTGTTGCTCGCGGCGGTCCTCTACGCCGACCACCACCGCGAGATCCGCAAGCGCGACTGCGACGTCCTCTCGACGACGCCGTCGCTGTCGACGGCGCGGAAGCTCTACCTCCTGGCGAAGACGCGCCTCTTCTGGGCGATCGAGCGCGACCCCGTCGCGGTGTTCCGGCGGGTCAGCGTCGTCCCCTACCCCGAGGACGGCGACGCGGCGCGGGATCCCGGCCACTCCGGGCCGTCGCCGAGCCACCCCTCGGGAGCGTCGCGGCGGGGCGGCCGCGTCTCCGGCTGGCTCCGGGGCTTCACCGGCGGAGAGTAGCGAGCCCGCCCGACAGCGGCACATCGAACCGGTCCGTCCGGAGGAGACCGAGCCCGAACAGCGCGGCCCCCGCGACCGGAATCCAGTTGCCGAACCACGCGTTGATCCCGCCCCAGAGGATGACGAAGGAGACCAGGTCGTCCAGCAGGAACTCACAGTCCGCCAGCCGATCCAAGAGCGCGCGCCGGTCGTAGCCCCAGTCGAGCGCGAGGGTCGCGACCGTCGCCGAGAGGACCCACCCGGCGTAGTTCGAGAGCGGCACGCCGTAGAACGCGCCGCCGTTCGGGTAGACCCAGAAGCCGAGCGCGACCGCGCCGGGATCGAGGACGACGTCCATCGCCAGCACCGCGGCGATGACCGCGGCCACCCGGACGCCCGTCCGCGCGGCGCGCTCGCCGAGCAGGAGCAGACAGAGGAGGTAGGAGTTCATCACCAGGGGGATGAAGAAGACCGGGAGCCCCAGCGGGACGCCCGCGACGATCGGCCCGAGGTCGACCCCGTAGAAGAAGTCCCCGTAGGGAATCCCGGTGTGAACGCCCAGGTACTCGATCCCGTACGCGTAGAGCGTCAAGGCGCCGACGCCGGCCGCCGCTCGCCGGTCGGTGATCGGGAGGACGCCGACGGCGAGCGGCGAGCGCATCACCGCCGTCCCCAGGAGGATCAGCAGGCCGTGGAACGCCAGCGGCTCGGGCAGGACGCCCTCGGCGCTGGCCAAGAGGAGCACGATCCCGTTGAGCGGGAAGAACACCGAGATGGTGAAGCGGTTCTCGCGGACGAGCCGTTCCAGCCGGCGCTCCCACTCCGCACGGGAGCGAGGGAGACCGGCGCGGAGCGAGCCCAGGCGCGAGGAGTCGACCGCCTCCCGCGACTCCGGCGGGTCAGGCATTGACGAGCCTCCAGAGCGCGCCGAGGGTGAGAAGCGTCCCGACGGCGGTGTTGACGACAGGATACCACCAGTACGCCCGGTCGACGTCGACGTCGGAGAGGTAGATCGCGAAGACCAACACCGGGTACGCCGCGAGGAGGAGGCCGATGCGACCGTCGACCAGTCCGAAGACGGCCGCCGCAGCGAGCCAGCACGCGAGGCAGTACGCGAGCGTCCGGCGCTCGCCGAGGAACGTCGCCGTCGTCCTGATCCCGGCCTCGCGGTCGGGTTCGATGTCGGGGATCGCCGAGAAGGTGTGCATCCCCATCGTCCAGAGCCACGCGGCGGCGACCGCCGCCAGCGGCGGATGCGAGCCCGCGACGGCGGCGTAGGCGGCCGCGCCCGGCAGGACGTAGAGCCCGTTCGACAGCGAGTCGAGGAAGGGCGTCGTCTTGAAGCGCAGCGGCGGCGCCGAGTACTGGAAGCCGAGCAGGAAGAAGCCCGCGAGGTACGGCCACGCGAGCGTGGGCGTGGCGGCGAACGTGGCCGCGCCCAGGAGCGTCGAGGCGACGACGACCGCGGCGACGACCGTATCACCCCGCCAGCGCGCCTCTCGGTCCGACTTCTTGGGGTTCTCCGTGTCGACGTCGGCGTCGAAGACGTCGTTGACGCCGTAGAGGAAGACGTTCGCCGGCAGGAGGAAGTACGCGAACAGCCCCACGGTGAGCGGCGTGAACAGCCTGCCCGTCGAGTCGACGCCAAACGCGACGCCGACGACGACCGGGCCCGCGAGGTAGAGCCAAAAGCGCGGCCGCGACAGCGTCAGCAGATAGCGCACTCGGCCGACGGTGCCCCCGGACATATCAGTTCAGCCCGCCCGCTCGGCCATCGCTTCCGCCGTCAGTTCGCCGCTGATGAGACACATCGGCACGCCGATGCCGGGCGTCGTGAACGCGCCCGTGAAGTAGAGGCCCTCGACGGCCTCCGATCTGTGGGGCGGCCGGAACAGCGCGGTCTGTCTGAGCGTGTGGGCGAGCCCCAGTGCGGTCCCCTTCGTGGCGTTGTAGCGCTCGGCGAAGTCGGATACGCAGAAGGACTCCTCGACGACGATCCGGTCCCGGAGGTCGACGCCGGTGTGCTCGGCGATGTCGTCCAAGACGAGGTCGCGGTACTCCTGTCGCATCTCCGGGGTGTCCTCCAGCCCGGCCGCGATGGGCACGAGCGCGAAGAGGTTCGAGTGGCCCTCGGGCGCGACGTCGTCGTCGGTCTCGGAGGGGACACAGAGGTAGTACGCCGGGTCGTCGGGCCACGCCGGGTCTTCGAAGATCTGCTCGAAGTGCTCGTTCCAGTCGGTCGGCAGGACGAGCGTGTGGTGTTCGAGCGGGTCGACGTCGCCCTCGACGCCCAGATAGAGGAGGAAGGCCGAGGGCGCGTAGGTCCGCGAGTCCCAGTAGTCCTCGTCGTACTGGCGCTTCCCCTCGTCGAGGAGTTCCATCTCCGTGTGTCGGTAGTCGGCGTCGCTGACGACGTAGTCGGGGAACCACTCCGCGCCGGACTCGGTGCGGACGGCGAAGGCGCCCTCGCGGCCTTTGATCTCCGCGACCGGGCTGTCGAGGCGGTAGTCCACGCCGAGTTCCCTCCCCATCTCCGCGATGCCGTCGACGACGCCGCCGAGGCCGTTCTCGGGGTAGTACACGCCCATGTTGAAGTCGACGTGGCTCATCAGATTGTAGAGCGCCGGGGTGTTGTTCGGGGCGCCGCCGAGGAACACCAGCGTGTACTGCATTATCTGCTGGAGCTTCGGATGTTCGAAGTACTCTTCCACGTGGTCCTGCATCGAGCCGACGAGCGAGAGCCCGCGGGCCTGCTTTGCGACGTCCCAGTCTATGAAGTCCGAAAGCGAGCTCCGGTCCTCGTAGACGAAGTGTTCCATTCCCACCTCGTAGTTCGTCTTCGACTTCTCCAGGTACTCGTCGAAGCGCTCGCCCGCGCCGGGCTCGTAGGACTCGAACACCTGTCGGTTCCGTTCGAGGTCCGGGACCATGTCCACGCGGTCGCCGTCCTTAAAGAAGATCCGGTAGTGCGGATCCAGGCGGGTGAGGTCGTAGTAGTCCGACGGCTCGCGGCCGAAGTGCGAGAAGAACCGCTCGAAGACGTCGGGCATCAGGTACCACGAGGGGCCCATATCGAACCGGAAGCCCTCGACCTCCAGCCGGCTGGCGCGGCCGCCCAGTTGGTCGTTCTTCTCTAGGAGGGTGACCTCCGCGCCCGCGTCCGCGAGGTAGCACGCCGTCGAGAGGCCGCCGAAGCCGCCGCCGATCACGACGACGTCGGCGCCGGCGAGCGCGTCGAGGTCCGGGGGAGTGTCCATAACGGGACGTGGGGCGTCGAAACCATAAATCGACTGACCGAGCGGGTCGCCGAGGCTCCCGACGGCGAGAATCTTTACCTACGAGCGGGCCCAGGATTCGGTATGACGCTCACCGACGCGACGGTCGTCGTGACGGGCGCGAGTCGAGGCATCGGCCGGGCGCTCCTGGAAGCGTTCGCCGGGGAGGGCGCCGCAGTCGTCGGCTGTGCGCGGGACGTCGACGCACTCGACGAGGCCGTCGCCGACGCGCGGGCGACGCGGGAGGCCGCCGACGCCGACCGCGAGGCGCCGATCGAGGGCGTCCGCGCCGACGTGCGGGTCGCCACCGACGTCGAGCGGGCGATGGACGTCGCCGACGGGATCGGCCCCGGAGACGGAGTCGACGTCGTGGTGGCGAACGCGGGCGTCAACCACGGCGATCCCGGCGAGATGCCGATCCACGAGGAGTCCTACGACCGCTTCGACGACACGCTCCAGACGAACCTCCGCGGGGTCTTCGCGGCCGCGAAGGAGGGACTCGCGCGGATGCCGGCCGACGGGCGCTTGCTCGTGCCGTCCGGATCCGTCGCCGTCGACGCCAAACCGGGGATGGGCGCGTACGCGGTCTCGAAGGCGGCCGCCGAAGCCATAGTCCGGCAGGTCGCTGCCGACGCCGACCAGACCGCGGCGGTCGTCGATCCCGGGATCGTCGAGACCGATCTCAGCGGCCCCGGCGGGCGCGCGCCCGAAGACGTCGCGCCGATGTTCGTGTGGGCCGCCGGCGAGGCCGACGCCGAGGAGATCGACGGCGAACGCGTCGACCTCCGGACCTGGAAGCGCGCGACGCGATCGCGGTGAGGCGGCTTTCCGACGCAAATCCCGGATGATCCGCCGCGACGCTTCGCTCCGACACGCTTATTAAAACGAGCGTTCGTATTATGAACGTGAGCGTTATTAATTCGGACGGCGGCCTTCATATCCGCGATCGGATCTCGACGGTCGGGCTCCTCGCGACGCTTGTGTTGGTGGGGCTTTCGGTCCTCGCGGTCGCGACGGGCATCGAGAACCACGGGAAGCTGGTCGGGATCTCGTGGGTCGCGTTCCTGGCGATGGCGCTGGCGGCGCCGCTCGGAGCGCGGACGAGAGCCGAGAGCGGCGGCGCGCTGGTGTGGGGCTACGGGCTCGCCGCGGGCGCGATGGTGACGAGCGCGGCCGTCTTCCTGGTCCCGCAGGCGATCGGCCAGCACCCGCAGTGGGGCGGCTTCGGCGTCGCGTTCGGCCTGCTCGCGGGCTTTGCCTCCCACACGGTCGGGCATCGGCTCGCCCATATGGACCTCCCGATCGACCGGACGGTCGCGGAACTGACCGCCCACGCCTTCTCCGCGGGCGCGATCATCGGCATCATCTACGGGAACATGCCCGAACTCGGGGCGCTGCTCGGCCTGGCGATCGTCTCCCACAAGGGACCCGCGGGCTACGCAGCCGCCCGGCGGCTCGCGAACGCCGGCCGGAACGCGTCGATCCTCCTCCTGCCCGCGACGGGCGTCGGAATCGCCGGCATCGCCACCTCGATGATCGCGCTGCCCGCGTCGGGCCCGGTCCGCGGCCTCGTCTTCGGCTTCGCGGCCGGCGTCTTCCTCCACGTCGCGATGGACTTCCTGCCCTGGTGTGAGATCGGCAGCGAGATCCACAGTATGCTGTCTGTCTCGGGCGACGCCCACGCGGTGCTGGACCGCCTCCGGGTCCACGCCGTCGTCTCGACGTCGATCGGCGGCCTCGTCGTCCTCGCGGCGTGGCTCGTCATCGCCTGAGCGACGCGCCACACCACCCGTTTTTCCGACTCACTCCCGCTCGGCGTACTCGCGGAGCACCGCCGACTCGGCCTTCCGGACCAGTTCGCCCGCGGTGCTCGTCGCGCAGTCGAGCGCGGCGGCGACGTCCTCAATGCTCCCGGTCCGCGGGACCTCGTAGTAGCCGACCGAAACCGCGGCGTCGAGCGCCGCGGCCTGCCGCTCTGTGAGCCGCGAGGGCGACGAGGACCTCGCGAACGGGCGAACGCGCTCGATCTCGATCGCTCCGAGCGCCGACAGCGACTCCCGGAGGTCCGAGAGCGCCGGCGCCTCGCCGACGGCCTCGAAGTTCACCGGCCCCGAAGACGAGAAGACGACCGGCGGGACGAAGATCACGGCCGCGTCCGCGACGACCTCCAGGACCGGATCGGGGAACTCGTAGGCCGCCTGGCTGAGGAAGGCGTAGGTACCCCCGCCGTCGCGGACGAGCGAGCGCTCGGCGAGCGACTCGATCGCCGAGAGCACCGCGCGGACGGCGTCGGGATCCGCGTCGAACCACAGCAGCGTCGTCGCGTCCGCGGTCGGACTCCACATCAGCAACTCCGCACGCGAGACCGAGCCGTCGTCGACGACCGCCCGGTGGAGGGGATGCCGGAGACGGTCCGGGTACTCGATCGAGAACTGGACCTGCTTCATTCAGCGCTGAGGCGACGTTCGCCCGGTCGGATCATCAATCATCGTGTTCGGTTCGCGGTCTGCTGATCTCGCCGCCGCGACGACTCATAGTGATTACTCTCACTGAGGGCGTCATAGAAGAATTACCACGGTGTTTGTTTCACGATTTCACAGCCGAATCAACCGTGAAAAGAAGCGTGCGAATGTATCGCCGGGGAGTCTGTCAGATCTCGCCAAGGTTCACAGCGTCGTGCTGAATAGACAGCGCGTGTCTCTGATAGGTCGCTACGAGGCTCTCCGGATTACTGCTCGGAGCCGTACCGACCGATTCCCACCGCAATCAGCAACAGGACGAGTACGACAGGTGTGTAGACGAGGTCCCCCGTATACGCCATTATCCCCACAATCATGGCTGCGATGAAGATCACGACGTTCTTCCAACGGGCATTCACTCGCCGCCGAATCGTTCCGTTCATATGCATCATCAGTGTGAGGTCATCTTAGCTGTTGCTCCAATGGACTCTGTAAGGGACTGTTAGTGGTGGTAGCAACGGTTTGAATGACATATAGGCAAATACAGCGATGCGCTGCTTCAGCATAGAGGCCGTTCAGTCGCTGCGGTTCCCCACGTTTCACGCTGCTGACTATACCCTCTATATTCAGCAGCTGATTCTTGACAGAAGCTGGGTAGATTCCGGCTCGGTGTGACACAGCGTTTTCCTGAACTGAGCGATTCCTGTTTTGGTGTGGAACGTCTTCTATGACACCCTGCTCACTGTTTACCGCCGGACGCGACGCCCGGTGACGGCGCTCGGCGGTAAGAGACGAGAGTAATCACTATCAGGCCAGGGACGCCGCCAGCTCCTGCTCGTCCCGCTGCATATTCACCACGTCCGGCACGGCGCGCAGGAGCGCGCCGAGGTGGTCGGCGCCCTCGTACTCGTCGAACGCCGCCCCCGGGAACTGATCGGCGAAGCGACGGGCGCCGTCGATCGGCACGTTCGCGTCACGGCTCCCGTGGCGGAACCGGACGGCTATCGGCGGTCCGTCCGTCGCAGGATCCCACCGAGCGGCGTGGCGGAACTCGACGGCGGCGGCCGCCGCGTCGCCGCCGATGGCTTCCAGGAAGTCGGCCTTGACGATCGCCGCCGCGTCCTCGGGGACGTCGTCGGCGCCGTCGGTGGTGTACTGGGCGACGACGGCCGCGGGATCCAGCCGGGCGGAGAGCCACGCCTGACCGCGGAGAAGAGCTTGGAGGAGCGCGGGCGTCGACCGCGCCATCCGGTGGAGAAGCCGCTGGACCGGCGGCGTCTCGTCGGAGAACGTCGGCGGCACGGCGCCGGAGACGACGTCGAGCCGATCGAATCGCTCGGGGTGTCGGGTCGCCGCCGCGAGGGCGTAGGGCGCGCCCCCGGAGAACGCGACGAGGCCGGCAGAAGCGACGTCGGCGTCGTCGAGGACCGCGACGAGCGCGTCCACCGTCTCCCCGACGGTCCTGTCGGGCCACGGGTCCGACGCCCCGTATCCCGGGCGGTCGGGTGCGAGCACTCGGACCTCGTGCTCTCGCGCGGCTTTATTAAGCAGCCGCCCCAGCAGACGGGAGCCTGGCGTCCCGTGGAGGAACAGGAGCGGTGTGCCGTCCGGGTCGCCGTATTCGGCGTACGCGACCGCTCGATCGCCGACCCGGGCGACTCGGAGGGCTGCGTCGCCGTCGATCTCGTTCGTCGGTGAGCGCGTAGTCGTCATCGTCCTGGTGGCGAATACGTGCGGTACCCCGGTGTGAATACTGCCGGATGAGTACGGTAGTTTATAACTTAAGCCAGGCCTCGCGTCGAGCGGGAGCCGTGAGCCGATTCAGAACCCGTAGTCGCGCTGTTCGTGCTGGACGCTCACCCACTTCGGACGGGTGAACTCGTGGATGACTTCCTCGGCGTTGAACGCGCCGATGCCGGAGGCGCCGACGCCGCCGAACGGCATATGCGGCTCCACGTTGATCGGCTGGTCGTTGACGTGGATCATCCCCGTCTCAACGCGCTTTGCGATCTCGCGGCCGCGGCCGGTGTCGCCGGCGTAGACGCTCCCGGAGAGCCCGTAGTCGGTGGTGTTGGCGATCTCGACTGCCTCGTCGATATCGCTGGCCTTGATGACCGGCGCGACGGGTCCGAAGTGCTCGTTGCAGGCGGTCGGCATATCGTTCGTGACGGCCGCGAGGACGGTCGGTTCGAGGACCAGCGAGTCCTCGACGCCGTCGAGTTCGTGGACCTCGTTGCCGGTCACGAGCGCCGCGCCCGCGTCGACGGTGTCCTGGATGTAGTCGAGGATCTGGTCGCGCTGTGACTCGTTGATGATCGGGCCGACGACGTTCTCGGGGTCGTGGACGCTCTCGGTCGGGATCCCCTCGGCGTAGCCCGCGAGGATCTCGACGTACTGGTCGTAAACGTCCTCGTGGACGAGGTGGCGGTTGATCGAGATGCAGATCTGTCCCGAGTGGATGAACGACCCGAACGCGCCGGCCTCGGCCGCGTCCTCGACGTTGGCGTCGGCGGTGACGATGTGGGCGTTGTTGCCGCCGAGCTCCATCGCGGGCGCCGCGAGGTTGCGGGCGGCCATCGACGCGACCTCCCGTCCGACGGGGGTCGAGCCGGTGAACGCGACGACGTCGGCGTCGGGGAGGCCGACGTCCTCGAACAGCTCAGCGATGAGGAGGCCGCCCGTGTCGGGCGTCTCCGAGGAGAGCTTGAGGACGAGCGGGAAGTTCCACGGCGTGATGACAGAGACGATCCCCTCGGGCCGCCGCTCGACGACGTTCTCCTTGCCGGGGATGTTCGAGCCGGCGTGTTCGCCCTTCATCCGCGAGGGGAACGTCGCCGCCTCGGCCATCTGGGCGACCGTGTTCTCTGTCTCGATGTTCGCCTTCGCCATCGAGGAACCGCCCTCGGAGAGCAGGAGTTGGACCGTCTCGTCGAAGCGCTCTTCAAGGTTGTCCATCGCCTCCAGTACCGCTTCCTGTCGCCGTCCGGGCGCCGCGTCGGCCCACTCCGCCTGGGCGCGGGCCGCGGCCTCGTAGGCCGCGTCGACGTCCGCCTCGGTCGCGGCGGGCACCTCGAAGAGCGTCTCGCACGTGGAGGGATCCGTCACCGCGAGCGTCTCCCCCGACGACGCGGACACCCACTCGCCGTCGATGTACTGTCGGGACCACTCGCTTTCGGCTGGGGGTGTCGTCATTAACGAAAGAATATGATTATCGTTCTTAGGTGTTCACCTCGCGGACAATACCGACTCGACTCAGACGGCGATCGAGAGCGGTATATTCGTCGTATTCGCCGATATTGTCGATTGGAAAAACCAGAACTCCGTCTATGTCGGTTTTATTTAATTACTCCGACCAAAGTTACTGCATCGGGCGGGGCCGTCCGAGCAGAATTATTAACTCAAACGAAATTTTTTATTATAGATTACGATTTCACGGCGGATCTATAGCAGCGATATTAATAAGACTGGAGCCACTCGATTCACATAATGACGGAATCGGCAAGAGAAAACGAGGCCGCAGACGACCGCGAAGCGCCCGGCACCGAGGGAAATCGGGGGCGTCCGGACGCGTCCGGCGAACGCGCCACGGCGACGTTCGAGGTCCCCGAGATGGACTGTCCGTCCTGCGCGGGGAAGGTCGAGTCGGCGCTCGACGGGGCCGCGGGCGTCGACGACGTCGACCCGCGGGTCGCGAGCGGGACGCTCACGGTCGCCTACGACGCGGCCGAGACGGACGTCGCCGCCATCGGGGACCGCATCGAACGGGCGGGCTACGGCGTCGCCGACGTCGACGTCCGCTCGGCGACGCTGTCGGTCCCGGGGATGGACTGCGCCTCCTGCGCCGGCAAGGTCGAGAGCGCGCTCGACCGCGCGGCGGGAATCCGGCGCTTCGAGACCAGCCCAACCACGGGACGCGTCCGCGTCGACTACGGCCCGGAGGCGTCGCGCGAGGACCTCGTGGCGGCGATCGAGTCCGCCGGCTACGAGGTGACGAACGAGGCAGATGACGCGGGCGGAAACGAGCACGGCGACGACGCCGACGCCGAATCGGACGCCGGATCGGTCTGGACCAGCACCCGCGGGATCAAGACCTGGATCAGCGGCGGCTTTCTGACCCTGGGCCTGCTCTTCGAGTTCTTCCTCGCCGGCGCCAACGTCCGCGTCGCGAGCGTCCTCGGCGCCGAACTCCTCCTGGCGGACGTGCTCTTCCTCGTCGCCGTCGCGAGCGGCGGCCAGGTGATCCTCCGCGACGGCTACTACTCGGCGCGGAACCGCAACCTCGACATCGACTTCCTGATGTCTGCGGCCATCGTCGGCGCCTTACTCGCCAGCCTCGCGTTCGGGGAGGCGCTGTACTTCGAGGCCGCGACGCTGGCGTTCCTCTTCAACGTCGCCGAACTGCTGGAGTCCTACGCGATGGACCGCGCCCGCGACTCCCTCTCGGAGTTGATGGATCTCTCGCCCGACGAGGCGACGGTGAAGCGCGGCGGCGAAGAAGTCACTCTCCCCGTCGAGGACGTCGAGCGCGGCGACGTCGTGGTCGTCCGCCCGGGCGAGAAGATCCCGATGGACGGCGCGGTCGTCGAGGGCGAGAGCGCGGTGAATCAGGCGCCGATCACCGGCGAGAGCGTCCCGGTGGACAAGACCGTCGGCGACGAGGTCTTCGCGGGGACGATCAACGAGGGCGGCTACCTCGAAGTCGAGGTGACCTCGACCGCGGGCGAGGACACCCTCTCGCGGATCGTCGAGATGGTCGCCGAGGCCGAGTCGAAGAAGACCGAGCGCGAGCAGTTCGTCGAGCGGTTTTCGTCGTACTACACGCCGGTCGTCGTCGCCTTCGCGATTCTCACGACCCTCGGCACGCCGTTCGTCCTCGGCGTGACGTGGCCGACCGCGGTCGTCTACGGGCTGACGCTCCTCGTGCTGGCGTGCCCCTGCGCGTTCGTCATCTCGACGCCCGTCTCCGTCGTCTCGGGCATCACGAGCGCGGCGAAGAACGGCGTCCTGATCAAGGGCGGCACCCACCTCGAAGCGATGGGCGCGGTCGACGCCGTCGCCTTCGACAAGACTGGCACGCTCACCACCGGCGAGCTGACCGTGACCGACGTGGTCCCGCTGAACGGCAACAGCGAGGCCGACGTCCTCCGCTGCGCCCGCGGGCTGGAGGCCCGGAGCGAACACCCCGTCGGCGAGGCCATCGTCGCGGCGGCGGGCGAGGCCGGCGTCGACGGCGACGACACGGCCGAGATCGAGTCCTTCGAGGCGCTCACCGGGAAGGGCGTCCGCGCGGACCTCGGCGGCACGCCGCACGTCGCGGGCAAGCCCGGCCTCTTCGAGGAGCTCGGATTCGACCTCTCGCACGTCCACGCGACCACCGACGGCGGCGTCGTCACCCGGACGGCGAAGCAACTGTGTGAACGCAGCGACTGCCTCGACCTCCTGGAGACGACGGTCCCCGAACTCCAGTCACAGGGCAAGACCGTGATCCTGGTCGGCAAGCCCGAGTCCGGGTCCGACGCCGAATCGGGGACCGAAGGCGGCGAACTGGAGGGCGTCATCGCGGTCGCCGACGAGGTCCGCCCGGAGGCCGAGCGCGCGGTCGCCCGGCTGCGCGACCTCGGCGTCTCGAAGACCGTGATGCTCACCGGCGACAACGAGCGGACCGCCCGCGCCATCGCCGAGCGGGTCGGCGTCGACGAGTACCGCGCGGAACTGCTCCCCGAGGAGAAGGTCGCGGCCATCGAGTCGCTCGTCGCGGAACACGAGCGCGACGGCGCGCCCGGCGGCGTCGCGATGGTCGGCGACGGCATCAACGACGCGCCCGCACTCGCGACCGCCACCGTGGGCGTCGCGATGGGCGCGGCCGGCACCGACACCGCCCTGGAGACCGCCGACGTGGCGCTGATGGCCGACGACCTCTCGAAGCTTCCCTACCTCTACGAGCTCGCGGCCGACGCCAACGGCGTCATCCGGCAGAACATCTGGGCGAGCCTGGGGATCAAGGCGCTCCTCGCGGTCGGCGTCCCGTTCGGCTACGTCCCGATCTGGCTGGCCGTCCTCGCCGGCGACGCGGGGATGACCCTCGGCGTCACCGGGAACGCGATGCGGCTCTCGCGGGTCAGCCCCGACGAGTGATCACTCGGGCCCGCCCGCGAGAGTGAGAAAGCGCGGCGGCACCCGCGCTGTCGTGTACACCCCCCGACCCCGCTTCGTGATGTCGTGGCCCGCGTCGAGCATCGCGGCCGCGTCGACGACGAGGAGGACCGGCTCCGCGGCGTGTCGACTGCCGACCGCGAGCGCCTCGGCCTCGCCGTCGGAGAGGTGGACCAACTGCCGGCTCATCGGCCGCAGTCCCTCGCGGCGGATCTTCGCCACGCTGTCCGGGTCGGTGCCGTGGTACAGCGTGTCCGGCACGGGTCGATCGGTCGATTCCAGGTCGACGTCGACCGAGTGGCCGTAGGTCGCGCGGATCCGATCGCCGTCGTGTTCGAACCGCTCCTTCGGATCGACAGCGACGACGCCCCTGACGGCCGTCTCGCCGGCCCAGTCGTGCTGTTCGGTCGCCGCGGCGACGACCTCGGCGAACGGCGCCCAGCCCGCGTCGGTCAGTTCGATCCCCGCGTCGCCGGGGCCGTGGCGGAGCGCGTAGCTGAGAAAGCGCGAGAGCCGCTCGCGCCGATCGCCGGACAGTACGGGATCGGCGTCGACGCCGCAGTCCGGACACGAGTCGGCGGCGACGAAGCCGTGGTCGGGACACTCGTGGACGCCGTGCATCTCAGGACCAGATAGCCGGGTGACCGCCAAGTGCGGTTCGGCTCGTCGTCACTCGGCGCGCAGCCGAACGGCGACGTCGTCCGGGTCGCGGAGTTCGATCCCGCGGTCGGTCTCGCGGGACTCGACGCCGGCGTCCGCGAGTCGGTCTCGGACCGCGACCAGGGTTTCGCCGTCGGGCACGACGACCTCGAACCACGAGAGGCCCCGCCCGCCGGCCGGAGACGTCCGTCGGTTCCAGGTGTTGACGCCGACGTGGTGGTGGTAGTCGCCCGCGGCGAGGAAGAGCGCCCCGCGGTCTTCGACCTGCACGCCGAACCCGAGCGCGTCGACGTAGAACGACCGCGCGTCCGGCAGCGACGTCGCCTCCAGGTGGACGTGGCCGAGGTCCGTCCCCGCCGGCGCGTCGGCGGCCCCGTCCGAGGCCTCGGCGAGCGACTCCAGGTCCAGCGGGTAAGTGCCCATCTCGGCCGTGCTGTCGGCGCTCCGCGGCCACGCCTCGCGCGGGCGGTCGCGGTAGATCTCGACGCCGTTGTCCTCGGGATCCGAGAGGTAGAGCGCCTCGCTGACGTGGTGGTCCGAGGCGCCCGAAAGGGTCCAACGCTCGCGGACGCGTTCGAGGGCGGCGCCGAGCGCCGTCCGCGAGGGGACGCGGAACGCGCTGTGGAAGAGCCCCGCCTGCGAGCGGTCGCGGGGCGCGGCCGTCTCGTCAGCGACGAGGCGGAGGATGGGATCGTCGCCGACGCCGAGCGTTGCAGCGCCGTCCGAGCGCAACAGTACGTCGAGACCGACGACCGTCCGGTAGAACGCGGTCACCTCGTCGAGGTCTGCGACGCGGAGCGCGACGCGGCCGAGTCGGGTCTCGTCGGGCAACGGGGTGTCGGGAGCGTCTGCTGTCATTGCGAGACGTACGCAGTCGGGCGTGAAGGATCTTCGTCTCCGACGAGGTGAGAGCGATCTCAGAGCGCGTCCAGAAACGCGTCGAACGCGCCGCTCTCGGGGTGGACGTGGCAGTAGGTCCCGAGCGTCTCGTACTCGCAGAGCCCGTCGTGGTCGCCGTCGATGCCGTCGCCGCGCTCGACGTCGAAGGCGAAGCGGGCATCCTCCGCGGAGTCGGCCTCGGAGTAATGGAACTCGTGGCCGCGGAGCGTCTCGCCCGCGGCCGCCGTGAGCGCGCCGTCGCGGGCGCGGAGTTCGACGTGATCGAGCGCCTGGTACCGCTCGCGCATCCGGACGTCCGCGGGGAGGACGCCGCCCATCCGATGGGTCTCGCCCTCGACGGTGGTCAGCGACTCCGCGAGCGCCATTAGCCCGCCGCACTCGCCGTAGATCGGGCGCCCGTCGGCCGCCGCGTCGGCGATCTGCGTCAGTGCGGGGCTCTCCGACAGCACCGCGGCGTGGAGTTCCGGGTAGCCGCCGGGGAGGTAGACGCCGTCGCAGGCCGGGAGCGCGTCGCCGGCGGTCGGCTGGAAGGTCGCGACGTCGGCGTGCTCGCGGAGGCGTTCGAGCGTCGCCGGGTAGCAGAACCGGAAGGCGTCGTCGCGGGCGACCGCGACGCGGGCGTCGGTCCGCTCGCCCGCCGATTCGACGTTCGCCGGACGCGGCGGCGACCGCGCGATGTCGAGCAGGCGATCGACGCGGATCCCGTCCGCGGCCGCGTCGAGCGCTTCGGTAGAGAGCGGCGACTCGTCGCCCATCCGGAGCCCGAGGTGTCGATCGGGGATCTCTAGGTCCTCTCGGGGCGGAATCCGGCCGAAGTACTGCAAGCCCTCGGGCAGGGCGTCGCGGATGCCCTGCTCGTGCCGGCCGCCGTGGGCGCGCTGGGCGATGACGCCCGCGACGTCGACGTCGCGGTCGGCGTGGGCGGCGAACTCCCGGAAGCCCACCGCGGTCGCGGCGACGCTCTCCATCCCCGCCTTCGCGTCGGCGACGAGCACGACCGGCAGGTCGAGCGCCTCCGCGACCGCCGCGGTGCTCGATCCGTCGCCGTCGTACAGCCCCATCACGCCCTCCACGACGCAGACGTCCCCCTCGCCGCGGTGGTAGTTCCGCCGGAGCCCCGCCTCGCCCTGGAGCCACAGGTCGAGCGTGCGCGAGGGGCGACCGGCCACCCGCGCGTGGTGGCTCGGGTCGATGAAGTCGGGGCCCGCCTTCGCGGGCTGGACGTCGTAGCCGGCGGCGTCGAGCGCGCGGAGGACCGCGAGGGCGGCGACCGTCTTGCCGACGCCGGAGCGCGTCCCGCCGACGACGACGCCTCTCATACGCCGGTCGCGACTCCGGCGGTGCGCCGGTGCTCCGTCACGGCCGGCCCTCCCCGTCCGTCGCGACGGGGCGGTTGGTCCGCGCGAGCTGCGCCTCGAACGTCTCCTCGCCGTCGCCGCCGGCCGCCAGCGCGCGCTGCTTTTCGACCTCGGCGTGGAGCGCGTCGGTGATCCGCGGGTGGGTGCCGAACGGGTCGGCGTACTCGATTCCGCCGCGGCCGAGTTCGAGCTCCTCGGGGATCCGCCGCTCCGTCGCTTCGGTCCGGGAAAGGAACAGCGGCACCGCGACCGCGCGGTCCATCGTCGCGTTGTAGCGGACGCACTCGACGGCCGGATTCTGGAGGAGGTAACACGTCAGGACCTCGCCGTAGCCCGAGCGCTCGCGGAGCCGGGCGGCGTGGTAGTCCGCGGTCTGTCGGTGATACGGCTTCGAGCTGCTGCCGAAGCCGACGAGGACGAGCGAGACGTCCGCCGCCGCCGGGACGCGTTCGCCGCCGCGCTCTGCGATCACCTCGGTGACGGCGGGGCTGCCGCCGAGCGGCTCGCAGTAGCGCACGTCGCCCGGGACGTACGAGAGCGCCGCCGGGATCTCGGTGAGGGTGTCGTGGGTGTGTGCCGTACACATCGGGACCGCGTAGACGACGTCGCCGCCGACGCGCTCGAAGGCGTCGCGGAGCTCGCGGACCGGCTCGGACTCGTAGGTCGCCACCGCCACCTCGTCGACGTCGGCGCGGCGGCCGAGTCGCGCGGCGTGCGCGTCGAGGACCTCGCGGGCGTTCCGCGCCTCGCGGCCGATGAGCAGGACTGTTTCGGTCGTCATTGTGGTCTCCGGTAATACAATTTCAATTTAACTATCCCAAATTGGGTTGCTTTAGTGGTCGGGAGCATCCCGCAAATAAGTTGCGGTGACGGTGATCACTCTCGTCTCTCACCGCCGAGCGCCACCCCCGTCGACGGCGCTCGGCGGTAAACCGTGAGCGTGACCACTTTGAGTCACGGCGCGCGGACGACGAGCACCGAGAGGTCCGAAAAGCGGGAGTCGCCGCCTCCGCCGTCAGCGGCCGCGAGATCGCCCAGCGTGGTCCGCGTCACCGACTCGTCGTCGTGGGTCAGTCGCTCGAAGACGAGGGCGTCGAGCGACGGGGCCGCGCCGGCATCGAGGAGGTCGGCGGCGACGTCCTCGGGCATCCAGTCGAAGGGACGGGGAAGCACGAGCAGGTGGCGCTCGCCCGCGTCCGCGCGGAGCCGCCGGAGGTCGGCCTCGATCGGGCCGCTCTTGTGGAGCGTCACGAACGTCGACGCCTCCATCGGCGTGCGAGCCCGGCTCGCGGCGATCTGGAGCGACGAGACGCCCGGAATCACTCGGACCGGCGCGTCGACGGCGGCCTGGACCCTGCCGACGAACTGGTAGCCGGAGTGGTTCGGATCGCCCATCAGGACCGCGGTGCCCGACGCCCCGTCGGCGACGCGGTCGGCGAACGCCGCGAGCGCCTCGGCCTCGTCGCGGTAGCCGCAGGTCAGGACCTCCGTGTCGGCGCCGACCGCCTCCGCGACGAAGTCGACGACGGTCTCGAAGCCCACGACGACGTCCGCCTCCTGGATCGCCCGCTCGCCGCGCGGCGTCAGGTACTCGGGGTTTCCGGGCCCGATCCCGACCGCGAAGACCGGCTCCCGGTCCGCGTCGGCTCCGGCGCCGACACCGACTTCGGGCGCGGAGGCCGCCAGGGACGCCGGATCAGGGCCGCCCCCCAGGTCGTAGTCGTCGCTCACGGGAGGTCGATCTCCCCGCCGCGGGCGTCGCTGGCGACGTGGACGAGTTCGTTCGTCAGCCCCGCGGCGAGGCCGCTCCCGCCGCGGCGCCCGACGCTCGTGATCGCCGGGACGTCGTGTGCGGCCGCGACCTCGCGGAGGCGCTCGCGGCTCTCTGCGGCCTTCACGAATCCCACGGGCGTCGCGACGACGACCGCCGGGCGCGTCCCGTCCTCGATGCAGTCCGCGAGCGCGAGCGCGGCGGTCGGAGCGTTGCCGACGACCGCGACGGCGCCGTCGTAGACCCCCTGGCGATCAAGTTCCAGCACCGACGCGGCCGTCCGCGTCATTCCGGTCCGCTCGGCGAGGTCGGCGCCGTTGCCGATGGCCTTTCGCACCGGGCAGTCGTGGCCGCGGCCCGTGATTCCGGCCTCCACCATCGTGATGTCGGTCACGATTGGGCGCTCGTCCAGAACGGCGCGCGCGCCGGCGACGACGGGCTCGGAGTCCGAATCGCCGGTGAAGCGCACGAGGTGCTGGAACTCGGGATCGCCGGTGGCGTGGACGCTCTTCTGTCTGATCCGGTCGGCGAGCGTCTCGTCCGGGACGAGCTCCCGGACGCGGTCCATACTCGTCTCGGCGATCTCCATCGCGTTCTCGGTGGTCGCGCCGAGGTCGGCGTACGACTCGAACTCCCCATCAGTCGTCATCGCTCGGCACCTCCGGGGCGTCCGCGCCGCTCGCGCGGGCTTCGAGGTCGCCGTCGACCCGGAGATTGATATCTCGGAGCCGGTCGGTCGTCGTCTCGTCGGCATCCCACAGACCCCTGTCGATCGCCTCCAGGAGGGTGTCGGTGATGCTCTCCAGGGCCCAGGGGTTGACATCGCGCATCCACGCTCGTCTCTCCTCGTCGAAGGCGTACTTCTCTGCGACGTCCGCCCAGAGCGCGTCGCTCACGACGCCGGTGGTCGCGTCCCAGCCGAGCACGACGTCGACCGTCGTGGAGAGGTCGCCGGCGCCCTTGTAGTCGTGTTCTTCCATACTGTCGAGCCAGTCGGGGTTGAGCACGCGGGCGCGCATCGCCTTGCGCACCTTCTCCTCGTTCGTGTACACGGAGACGTTGTCGGGGTCGCTGGAGTCGCCGACGTAGGAGGCGGGCTCCGATCCGGAGACCTCGGAGACGGCGGTGATGAAGCCCCCGTGGAACGCGTACCAGTCCGAGGAGTCGAACTCGTCCTGCTCGGCCGTGTCCTCGATCTTCACCGTGGCTTCCACGCCGCCGAGTCGCCGCTCGAAGGCGTCGTGCGCCTCCGAGACCGAGCCGCGCTTGCCGAGGGCGTAGCCGCCCCATTGGACGTATACCTCCGCCAAGTCGGAGCGGTCGTCCCAGTTGCCCTCGTCGACCGCCTTGTTCGTGCCCGCACCGTACCCGCCGGGGCGTGTCGTGAATACGCGGTGTTTCGCCGCGGACTCGGGGTCCTCGACGCCCGCCGCGTCGAGTTCCTCGGTCTCCTCTTCGACGTGCTTCTTCACGTAATTCCTCTTGTGCGGCTCGTCGAGGTCGACCACCGCGTCGACGGCGTCGTGGATGACGCCCGCGGCCTGCGGGAACGCGTCGCGGAAGAGCCCCGAGACGCGCGTCGTGACGTCGATCCGCGGGCGGCCGAGGTCGTCGAGCGGGATCGGCTCGACGTCGTCGATCCGGCCGGCGTCGGTCCAGACGGGCTCGACGCCCATCAGCGCGAGCACCTGCGCGATCGTCTCGCCGCGCGTCCGGACCGTGGGCGTGCCCCAGGCGACGACGCCGACCTCCTCGGGGTACTCGCCGTGCTCGTCGGCGTGGCGCTCGGCGGTCCCTTCGGCGACCTCGCGGCCGACCCGCCAGGCGCTCTTGGCCGGGACCTTCCGCGGGTCGAGCGTGTAGAAGTTCCGAGCCGTCGGGAGCAGGTCGACGCCCCCGCGGGTGGGCGCGCCGCTCCCGCCGGGCGGGACGTACTCGCCCGCCAGCGCCTCCGCCGTCCGCGGGATCTCGGCCTCGGCCTCGGCGACGCGCGGGGCCACCTCCTCGCAGATGAACGCGAGGGCCGCCCGGAGGTCGTCGTGGGCGCCCGACGCCGCGCGGGCGTCGCCAAGCGGGTCGATGTCGACCACGAGGAGGTTCATATTCACCTCGTCGTCCGGCCCCGCCTCGGCCTCCGATTCGGGGAGGTCGAAGCCGTGTTCGGCGAGCGCCTCGACGAGGTCCAGGCTCGTCTCGTAGACCGCGTCCGCTGCCGCCGACAGCGTCATTCCCAGGTCCTCGTCGTAGGCTTCCGGCTCGTCCAGCATTCGCTGATAGTCGACGCCGAGGACGCCCGCGACGGCCTCCCGCAGGCTCGGCCCGCCGGGGTTCTCAAGGCGGGTGAGCGCGACCAGATACTCGGTCAGGCGGTCGCCCGCGGGCGGCTCGCCCATCGTGTGCAGGCCCATCCGGATCTGGGTCGTCTTCACGTCGGTGAGGTACGCGTGGACCCGCTCGACGAGCTCGTCGACGTCGACCGCGTCGCCGGCGGTTTCGCCCTCCGCGAGCGTCGCGCCGGCCTCGTCGGGCCCGCGGACGTCGGCTTTCTCGTCGATCTCGCCGGCGATCCCGAGTTCGACCGCGAGGTCGAGGTCGTCCACCGTCTCGCGGAGCAGCGCTTCGAGGTGCTCGCCGTCGTCGGCGCGGGCGTCCTCCATCCCGGCCTCGCGGTACTGGTCGGCCAGCTCCTCCAGTTCCGCGAGCTCGTCGTAGGTGCCGGCGTTGCGCATCACCGGCGTGAGGTAGTCGACGATCGCCGCGTAGGAGCGGCGCTTGGCCTGCGTCCCCTCGCCGGGGTTGTTGACGATGTAGGGGTAGACGTTCGGGAGGTCGCCGATCAGCCCATCCGGCGCGCTTTCTCCATCGAGGCCGACGGTCTTGCCGGGGAGCCACTCCAGGCTGCCGTGGGTGCCGAGGTGGACGACGGCGTCCGCCTCGTAGGCGTTCCGAAGCCACTTGTAGAAGGCGACGTAGTCGTGCGGCGGCTGGAGGTCGGAGTCGTGGTAGACCTTCGAGGGATCGATCCCGAATCCGCGCGGGGGCTGGACCGTCACGAGGACGTTCCCGAACTCCGTGCCGGGGATCGCGAACGGCCGGTCGGGGGGGTCGCCCCACTCGTCGACGACGTGTTCCCGGAAGCGCTCGTCCGTCGATTCGAACCACTCGGCATACCGTTCTGGAGAGACGACGTCGACGCTCAGGTCGCGGACGTCCTCGGGCGCGACCCAGCGGTCGTCGAGGGTGAGCTGTTCCGTGAGCCGCTCGACGAGCGCCTGGCCGCTGTCGGGGAACGACACCTCCCTCCCGCCGCCGCCGAGGTCGTACCCCCGCGCGTCGAGTTCCTCCAGGAGATTGACCGCGCTCTCGGGGCTGTCGAGGCCGAACGCCGTCCCGATCCCGTCGTCGCTCGGCGGGTAATTGTGCAGGACGACGGCGACGTTCTTCTCGTCGTTCGGGACGTGTCGCAGGCGCGCCCAGTTGACCGCGAGGCGCGCGGCGTGGTCCACGCGGTCGTCGATCGGGAAGTGCTGCTTGGGCGCGGTGCCGATCCCGGCCGCGTCGTCGGTGCGCTCCTTGCCGCTGATCGGGTGGGTGATGACGTTGCCGTCGAACTCCGGGAGGGCGACAGAAAGCGCCAGCTCGAAGCCCATCACGCCGGTGTCGCTGGACTCGTAGCGGGGCCGCGAGCGCATCGTCGTCACGGTCTGGAGCACCGGCACGCCGAGGCGGTCGAGGAAGACGTCCTCGGCGCTCACCTCGTCGTCGGCGTCGCGGCCGCGCTCGTCCATCGACAGCGAGAACATAAACGACGAGAGGACGGCGTCGACGACCGGCTCCCCGGGGTCGTCGAGGAGCCACTCCTCGGTCACCCGTTCCGCGTCCCACTGCTCGTCGGTGTCGGTCGCGGGGTTGCAGAAGATCGGGAGCGCGTCGGCGCCCTGGGCCTCGATGGCCCTGACTTGCGCGTCGACGTAGCGGGTGTTCTCGTGGGTCCAGTGGGACTCGTAGAACCAGACCGCCACGGTCGGCGTGTCCGGGTCGTGGGTGGCGCGGAGTTCCTCGTAGGACGCGCCGGGGTGATCGGGATGATAGACGCCCTCGGTCGGGAGCGTCACCGGATCGTCGTGGTCGCGGTCCGCCGCGCCGTACCGGTCGACGAGGAACCGCCCGCAGTTGGCCATATTGCTGGTACCGCCGCGCTCCAGGTACTCGTAGACGCGCTCGCGGTCCGACGCGGGGACCGACGTGTCCTCGACGGCGTAGGCGTCGCCCGTCGACTTCACGACGAGCGGGACGCCCGCGTCGTCGAGACGCGACACCGCGCGGTCGTAGCCCGGCATACTCTCCTCGGCGCCGTGCAGCCAGAAGACCGCGGCCGTCGCGTCTTCGATCTCGTCGAGGAAGGCGTCGACGTCGGTCCCGTCGTCGAGGTCGCTCTCCGAGCGGACGATCCACTCGACGTCCGTCCGTTCGGCGGCGCGCTGGACGGCGCCGAGTTCGTTCTCGGTCGCGAGATACAGTCCGATTGTGGGTTCGGCTGGTGGCATAACGTTGTTAAACCTCTATTTCTCTAACTCAAGTATGGTTGATTTAGCTGGCGGCAAAAATCCTTCGCACGGGGGGAGGGAGGGGCTCTCGTTTCCCGAGATCGTCGGCCAGGAGGACCTCAAGCAGGCGCTGCTCGCGGTCGCGGCGAACGGCGACCTCGACGGCCTCCTGATCCGGGGGGAGAAGGGCACGGCCAAGTCCACGGCGGTCCGGGCTCTGAAAGACCTGCTGCCGGAACAGCGCGCGGTCGCGGACTGTCCCTACGGGTGTCCCCCCGACGATCCGAGCCGCCAGTGCGCCGACTGCCGCGAGCGCACGGATCCGCCGACGGCGACGCGCTCTGTTCCGCTGGTGACGCTTCCGCTCGGGGCGACGCGGGACCGCGTGGTCGGCACGCTCTCGGTCGCGGACGCGCTCGGCGGCGACCACGAGTTCGACCCCGGACTGCTCGCCCGCGCCAATCGGGGGTTCCTCTACGTCGACGAGGTGAACCTCCTCGACGACCACCTCGTCGACGTCGTCCTCGACGCGGCCGCCAGCGGTGTCAATGGCGTCGAGCGCGACGGCGTGAGCGTGCGCCACCCCGCCGACTTCACGCTCGTCGGGACGATGAACCCCGAGGAGGGCGACCTCCGGCCGCAACTCCGGGACCGGTTCGGGCTCTGCGCGACGGTCACGGGCTGCGAGGACCTCGACGACCGGGTCGCCATCGTCGAGCGGGCGCTTGGCAGAGATGACAGCGGGGGCGACGACGATACACAGACAGATGTCGCGGCGTTGCGGGACCGCCTCCGGACGGCGAGCGACCGCCTCGACGACGTGACGCTGCCGACCGAGTTCGCCCGGGAGATCGCAGAACTGTGCCGGGACGCCGGACTCGACGGCCACCGCGGCGACATCGCCACGGCGCGCGCCGCGCGGACAATCGCGGCGCTGGACGGGAGGATGAGAGTCATCGAACCGGACGTCCGCCGGGCCGCCGAGCTCGCGCTACCGCACCGGCTCCGGTCGCGGCCCTTCGAGGACGCGCCCGATCCGGACGACCTGCTCGACGAGCAGTTCGGCGACTCGCCGGACGGCGAGAACGAGGGTAGCGGCGACGAGTCGGACGGCTCGGCCGGCGACGACGAGAGCGAATCCGGGTCCCAGTCCGAGGCGTCGTCTGCGGCCGGAGATCGGAGCGACGGGACCGAGCGCCGCGAGGACGCTGATCCGGACGACGACGCCGGCGACAGCGAATCCGGAAAGAGAGGGGGAAACACATCCGGAACGAGCGAACCGTCCGGAGACGGAGAACCGGACCGCCGGGAGCCGGATTCCGAACGGGATCCACCGCCGTCTGCGGAGGGCCGGGCGGCAGATTCCGCCCCGGACGACATAGCGGAAAACGGGGCGTCCGAGGGTGCGGGCGACCGAGACCGGGAGAGCGACGCCGAGGAGCGAACTCCCCTCCTCCCCGGCGCGTCGCGGGCGCCGCAAGCCGAGGTCGGGAGCGCGGACGCGCCGGACCTGACAGCGCCGGACGCCCTTGGGGAGGTCGAGGGGAGTCGGGGCGGCGGTCGCGCCCGATCCCGCTCCGAAGACGCGACGGAGGGCCCGCGCGTTCGGACGCGGCGAGCGGAGTCCAGCGAGGACGTCGACGCCGCGGCCTCGGTCCGCGCGGCCGGTGCGCGCGGCGCCACGAGCGTCGAGTCCAGGGACCTCCGGCAGTCGGTCCGGCAGACCGACGCCTCGACGCTCGTGGTCTTCGCCGTGGACGCGAGCGCGTCGATGCGCCCGGCGATGCGCGCCGCGAAGGGGACCGTGCTGGAGCTCCTGAAGGACGCCTACCGGGAGCGCGACGAGGTCGCCTTCGTCGCCTTCGCCGGCGACGACGCGGAGGTGCTTCTCCCGCCGACCGACAGCGTCACGCTGGCGGCGCGGCACCTGAAGGACCTCCCGACCGGCGACCGGACGCCGCTTCCGGCGGGGCTCCGATCCGCCAGCGACGTGCTCGACCGGGCCGATCCCGCGGCCGGCGTGGTCGTCGTCGTCACCGACGGCCGCGCCAACGTCGCCGACGGGAGCCCCGTGAAGGAGACGCGCGCGGCGGCCCGCCGACTGGCCGAGCGCGACCCCCGCGTCCTCGTTGTCGACGCCGGCGAGGGCGAGAGAGGCGAGCGGGGGCTGACCGACCTCGTCGCGACGGAGACGGACGGCGAGCGCGTCCCGCTGTCGGCGCTGTCGGCCGAGCGGGTCGACGCCGCCGCGGGCGCGGCCGACGAAAGCTGAGTTTCGCCGGTCCGGAAGTTTTACAATCTCACTTGATTTTTTGAAACTGTGGTTTAGAATGGCGACAGCCAACGACACCGTTCACGGTCGGATCGAACAGGCACAGGTCGAACTCTCTCCCACGAAGGTCGCCGTCGGGCTCGCGCTCGCAGCGGCGCTGGGGTTCGCGCTCCTCTTCGTGCAGGAGCCGATGCTCCACGACTCGATGCACAACTTCCGCCACGCCGCGGGCATCACCTGCCACTGAGGCCGGAGAATGGAGACGCTCACCGAGTATCTGAGACGCGGCGTGCTCGCCGGGGCGGTCGCGGGCGTCGCCTTCGGAGTCCTGCTCGCGCTCGTCGCCAATCCCCTCGTCGGCGTCGCCGAGGGATTCGGCCACGGCGGGTACCACGCGCTCGACGGCCACGCCCACGCGAGCCAGGATTCGAGCGTCGTCTCTGCGACGGTGACGAACGCCGTGAGCGTCGTCTCGGGCGTCCTCTGGGGGATCCTCCTCGGCGGCGTCGTCTTCGGCGCCGGGTTCTACTTCCTCGAACCGATCCTCCCGGGCCGGGGCGCGACGCAGAGCTACCTCCTGGCGGCCGCGGGCTTCGTCACCGTCTCGGGCGCGCCGTGGCTGGTGCTGCCGCCCCGACCGCCGGGCGTCGCCGAGGCGCTCCCCGCGGACACCCGGACGCTGCTCTACGCCGGGATGATGGTACTGGGCGCGGCCGTCTGCCTGCTCTCGGCCGTCGCCTCCGATCGACTCCGGGCCGAGCGGAGCCGGTCCGTCGCGGTCGCCGGCGCGCTGCTTCCGTTCGGGCTCCTCGCGGTGCCCGCGGTGCTGGCGCCGGGGGCGTCCTCTGCGGCCGCCGAGAGCGCGCTGCCGCCCGAGCTGGCCGCGGGCTTCACGGGGCTGATCGTCCTCGGGCAGGCGCTGCTCTGGCTCCTGCTCGCGGGGACGCACGCGCGACTCCGGCGAACGGGCGCCGGGAGCGGTTCCGGAACCGTCGGCGTCGACTCCCTCGCGGACTGATGCGCGATCGCACCGCCGAGGTCCGCGAGCGCGGCGTGTCCGACCACGTGCTGGTCTGCACGCACGAACGAGAAAGCGAGTACGCGGCCTGTGCGGACGCCCACGGGCCGGCGGTCTACGAGGCGGTCGCCGAGTGGCTCCGCGACCGCGACGTCTTCTGGTCCCGCGTCCAGGTCGCCCGGACGAGCTGTCTCGGGCTCTGCAGCGCCGAGGGGACGGCGGTCGCGATCCACCCGCGGGGACACTGGTACTCGGACGTCCGGCCGGCGGACGTACCCGACCTCCTCGCCTCGGAGTTCGGTCCCGACGCGACGCGGTTGGGACTCGCCGGGGCGGACGGGAGTGATTGCTCTCACTGTTTCCCGCCGAACGTCACCCCCGATGGCGGCGCTCGGCGGTAAGAGACGAGAGTAATCACTATGAAAAGCGCGGCCGTCTGCTTCTCGTCTTACTCCTCGACCGGGAACGTCTCGTGGAGCACGTCGTGGGCGTCGCCCAGCCCGTCGAGGACGCTCTCGCCCTGATCCGTGAGGCGCGAGAGCGCGCGTTCGGCGTCGCGGACGGCGACGAGCCGACCGCGGAGGTAGTCGTATTCGGGGTCGTCCGCGTCGCTCTCGGCGATCTCGGCCTCCAGGTCGACGAGCGCGGCGTCGAGGTGTCGCTGGAGCTCCGAGAGCGTCTCCGCGTTCGCCAGGGCCTCGATCGGGCCCTCCAGGTGACCGTCCAGTTCCTGTTCGGCGTGCTCGCGCACGCTGCGGTCGGCGGTGCCGAGCACGTTCATCAGTCCGAGTCGTAGCGCTTCGATTTCGTGGCAGCTCATTGCTTATAGCGTCTGATCGACGAGGTCCGAGACGATGCGGTCCCGATCGAGGTGGGACGAGACGATGCGTTCGGCGTCCGCGGCGTCGACGCCGCCGTACCAGACGCCGTCGGGGTAGACGGCGACCATCGGGCCGTCGCCGCAGCGACCCAGGCACGACGAGCGCGTGATCCGCGCGTCGCAGGCGTCGGAATCGCGGGCGGCCTGCCGGAGGCGTTCGAGGACCTCCGGCGCGCCGTCGGCGGCGCAGGTCTGGTTCGTGCAGACCGCGACGTGGTGGGCCGGCGCGTCGTGGACGTGCGGGTCGTCGTCGACGTCGTCGCGGTCGGCGTGGGAGGCCTGGTGGGTCAGCGCCCGCAGCGTCGCCCGCGCGCCGCCGACGTCCGCCTCGTAGCCGTCGAGTTCGACCTTGTACTTGCAGGTGTCACACGACATCTCCACCGACTCCGTGCGGGCCTCCTGCCAGCGGTCGCCGAGCACGTCCAAGAGTCGGGGGTCGATCCCCAGCGGGTCGCCCGCTGCGGCGTCCACGTACGGGTACTCCGCGTCGAAGTCGGCGGTCCACTCGCGGACGCGACCCGTGAGTACGCCGTCGCCGAGCATATACGGGAGCACGACGACGCCGTCGGGGCGGTCCTTCGCGAGCGTGTGGAGCGCGTCCGTCAGCTCCGGCTCCGTGACCCCGACGAACGCGGTCTCGACGCGGTCGAACGCCCGGCCCTCGTAGAGCAGGCGCGCGAGCTTGTGCGCGTCGGCGTTCGCGTCGGGGTCGCTGGAGCCGCGGGCGCAGACCACGACCGCGACGTCGTCGGTCTCGCGGTCGAGCCCGAGCGTCGCCTCCACGTCGGCCGCGCGGTCGTCGAGGAGGTCGACGAGCGCGGGGTGGATCCCCAGGTGCGCGCCGTTGTGGATCGTGAGCGACGGGTGGGCCGCGCGGGCGCGCTCGACCGCCAGCGGCACGTCGTTCTTCACGTGGCTCGCGGCGAACAGCGAGAGGTGGACGACCGAGATCCGGGAGACGCTGGCGGCCAGTCCGTCGATCGCGTCCGACAGCGACGGCTTCGCCAGTTCGAGAAAGCCCGCGTCGACGGGGACGCCGAGCCGGTCCTCCAGGTCGGCGGCGAGCTCCCGCACCTGGTCGTTGGACTTCTCGCGGCGGGAGCCGTGGCCGGCCAGGAGCACGGCCTCGTCGTCGAGCCCCGCCGACGCGGCCGAGGCGTTCGTCGTCATTCCGCGAGCGACCCCACCTCGCGGCCGGTCGCGCGCTCGACGCTCCGCCGGAGCTTCCCCCGCCGCGAGTCCGAGTACAGCCCCGAGGCGTCGCTTCCGGCGTAGAGCCAGCGGGCGACCTCCTCGACGTCGGCCGCGTCGGCCAGGCCGAACCAGTACCCGCCCGAGGAGGTCTCCGAGAGGTCCTCGGTGGGGGCGTGCGGCTCGGCGGCATCGAGGAGCGAGCGGACCGTCTCCAGGCACGCCGCGTCGTCGTGGACGAACGAGACGCCGACCGACGCCGACGACTCCCGGAAGCAGACGGTCCCGCAGGCTTCGAGGATCCCCCGGATCAGCTGCGGCCGGTGGTCCGCGAAGGCGTCGAGCCGGTAGCCGCCGGGCTGGTCGTCGATCGGGAGCCCGAGCGCCGCGGCGGCGCGCTCGGCCGGCGCGCCGAACACCGTGAGTTCGTACTCGTCTTCGAACCGGACGATCGAGGCGTCGTGGGCGGACTCGCGCTCTGCGACCTGGTGGTCGCGGTCGGTCCGCGCGGTCCCCGCGACGGCGGCGAGCGCGTCGGCCGCGGTCGCGTCCGCGGCCCGGACGGTCACGCAGTCCCGCGAGAGGTCGCCGTCGCCGACGACCCGCCCCCAGAAGTACGCCGTCTCGGGGGTCGCGGCGAGCAGGTCCGCCGCGGGCTCGGGCATCGGCGTCGCGGCGTCGCTCATCGTTCGCCTCCCTGGGCCGGCGCCGTCGCCTCCTCTGTCTCGGCGGCCGTCCGCGTCACCTCGATGGCGTCGAGCGGACACGCACGGGCGGCCGCCTCCGCGTCCCCCAGGCGGTCGTCGTCGGCGTCGACGACGAGTTCGTCGCTGTCGGTCGGGTCCGCGGGGGCTCCGTCTCCCGCTTCGATCGCCGCCAGCCCATCGTCGGCCTCGACGAAGCGGTCGTCGCGGACGAGACACGCGAAGACGCCGTCGCAGGCCTCGCGGTCGAGCCGGATGCGGTACTTAGTAGTCATACTTGGACTCGTAGCCCCGCGGCGTCACCATCCGGTCGTCCCAGACGTAGGTCTCCTCGTTGCCGACGAGGATCGTGGTCGTCATGTCGATCAGGTCGGTCTCGCCCAGCCCTTCGAGGTCGCCGAGGTCGACGATCTCGACTTCCTCGTCGTCCCGGCCGGCGCCGTGGACGACGCCGACGGGCGTGTCGGGATCGCGGTGCTCAAGTAAGATCTCACAGCACTTCTCGAAGTTCTCCCGTCGCTTGCGGCTCCAGGGGTTGTAGACCGCGATCGTGAAGCCCTCCTTGGCGGCCGCGTGCAGGCGGGACTCGATCGTCGGCATCGACGTCAGGTGATCGGAGAGGGAGATGCTGACCGTGTCGTTCACGAGCGGCGCGCCCAACCGGGCGCCGCAGGACTGCGCCGCCGGGACTCCGGGGACGACCTCGAAATCGACCAGATCGGCGGTGGCGCCCTTCGACTCCAGGATTTCGAGCGCGAGCCCCGCCAGCGCGTAGACGTTGGGGTCGCCGCTGCCGACGATGGCGACGTCGTTGCCGGCGAGCGCGCGGTCGATCGCCTCCTCGGTTCTCGAAACTTCGCCGCACATCGGCGTGTCGTAGAGTTCGTCGGCCGACTCTCTGACCTCCTCGGGCAGGAGCTCGATGTAGGTCGTGTAGCCGACGACGTGCTCGGCGTCGAGGAGGGCTCCGCGGGCGCGCTGGGTCATCCCCTCGGGCTCGCCGGGGCCGAGGCCGACGGCGACGAGGCGGCCCGGCTCGGCGTCGAAGTCGTCGACGCTCGCCTCGACCTTCTCTTCAGTTTTCTCGCGCTTCGAGGCGCCGCAGCCGGAGTCGGACGAGCCGGAATCGGACGTCGCCGAGGGCGGAGACGACGAGGCGCCGCACCCCGAGGAGTCGCCCGCGCTCGCGACGCCGCCGTCGGTCTCCGCGTCCGGGGCCGAGGCGCCGCATTTCGATTTTTGTGTCGCGTTCGATGCCGCTTCGGTCGAATCGGTGTCGGTGGTGTCGTCAGTGCTCATCGGTGTCAGAAGTCGTCGACGTCACGCCCGCCGCGCGGGGTGACGAGGTACTTTCGTTCTCGGTTCTTCCAGACCGCGGTCTCGTGGTTGCCGATCAGGATGGACGTCCCCATCCCGCCGACCTCGTCGTCGTGGTCCGTGGCTTCGCCCAGCGTCGTGATCGTGTGCGTCTCGTCGTCGAGGTTGCGCCCGGCGTCGCCGCGGCCGGCGTCGTTGAAGATGCCGACCGGGACGTCGTCGGCGCGCTCCTCGCGCACCACTTCGATCGCGCGCTCGTAGTCGCGCCAGCAGTTGTAGAGGACGATCACGAAGCCGCTGATCGCCGCCGCGCGGAGCTTCTCTTCGATCTCGTCCCAGCCGCGCCACTTGTCCGACAGCGAGACCGTACAGAAGTCGTTCGACAGCGGCGCGCCGAGGTTCGCCGCGCCGCCGAGCGCCGCCGTCACGCCGGGGACGACCTCGATCGGGACGTCGTCGGCGCCCTCGGCGTCGGCCATCGTAAAGAGGAGATCGCTCTTGCCGTAGACGTTCGGATCGCCGCCGGAGACGTGGGCGACGTTCTGGCCCGCGCGGACGCGCTCGAAGGCCTCTCCTGCGAGTTCGATCTGCCGGCCCATCGTCGACCGGACGAGCGTCTGCCGGCGTCCGTCCGGGCGTTCGAGGATCGTGCCCGTCTCCTCGCCGGGTCTCTGATCGCCCGCCGAAGAGGCCGCGTCGCTCGCGGCCGATCCGCCGTCGGCGGCCGCCTCGACTTCGGCGGCCTCGGGGGGCAAGGTCCCGTCGCGCCGGAGGAACTCCTGGTAGAGGTTCGAGGCGATCACGCAGTCCGCCGTCGCGATCACGTCCGTCGCGCGCTGGGTCATCGCGTGTGGGAGGCCGGGGCCGATGCCGACGACGTAGAGCGTGCCGCGGTCGTCGTCGCGGGAGGCGTCGGCAGAAGTATCGGGAGCGCCCGCCATCCTACCGCCCCACCGCCACCGTGACGGCGTCGTCGAAGCGCTCTTTCTCCCGCGCGAGTTCGTGGTCGCGGCCCCCGGCGATGGCCGACGCCTCGGCGATGCCGGGCCAGCCGATAAGCTCCTTCGAGCGCGACGGCGACGGCCCCTCGAAGTCGTCGAGCGTCTCCTTCTCGAAGAGGACCACGCCCGCCCCGATCTCCTGTGCGGCCGCGTAGAGCCCGTCCTCCCCTTCTTTTCGGGTTCCGGTCGCGACGAAGTCGACGTCGTCGAAGTCGAGGTCCAGGTCGCCGAGCGCCGACTCCCAGGCGTCGAGCACCTGGGCCTCCTCGACGCCCGCCACGGTGCCGGTGCCGAGGACGACGCCGGCGTCGCCGTTGCGCTTGAGGACGGTCACGTCGTCGTCGACCAGGACGGCGCGCGGGCCGTCGAGGCGGGCCACGGGGCCGAGGTTCTCGTTCAGGACCGCGAGGTTCGTCGCGACCGTGGAGTCGCCGTTGACCACGTGGGCGTCCAGCGCCTTCGCCTTGCTCTCGACGCCCTGCTTGCCCGCGGCCTCGCTCGCGGTCGTCATCGCGGGCACGGCTCCCAGTTGCGAGAGGTCGTGGGCGACCTGATTGGCGCCGTGGTGGCCGCCGGTGATCGGGATCGCCCACGTCAGCTCCTCGTCGACGACGACGATCGCGGGGTCGTCCCACTTGTCGTCCAGCAGGGGCGCGGTCTTCCGCATCGCGATGCCCGAGGCCATCAGCCCGACGAAGCAGTCGTACGCGCCCCAGTGCTCGGCAAACACGTCGCCGTGGTACTCGATGACGTCGACGGTCTCGTACGCGTCGCCGATGCCGTCGACGATCTCGCGGGCGGTATCGAGCTTCCGCTCGAAACTCACGATCGCGATCTCTTCTGCGACCTCGCCGTCGGAGTCGGGCGTCGAGCAGTGGCCGTCCGAGCCCTCGGTGTCTGTCGCGCTGTTCGCCTCGTCCGTGCCGTCCGTGTTCGCGTCCGTGCTCATACTCTCATCAGCCTCAGTCGTCGGCCTCGCCGTTGGCCGTGTCACGTTCCCCGCTCTCGCCTGCGCCGCGGTTCGCCCAGTCGCCGTAGAGGTAGGAGCGCTCGTAGCCCTCCTTGCGCGCCGCGTCGCCGATCACGACGAGCGCGGAGGCGCGGTAGCCCGCCGCCTCGACGCGCTCGCCGATCGTCCCGATCGTCCCTTCGATGACGTCCTCGTCCGGCCAGGACGCGTGGTAGACGACCGTCACGGGCGTGTCGGGGTCGCGGCCGGCCTCGAGGAGGCGGTCCATCGTCTCCGCGACGGCGTGGGTCCCGAGGTAAACGCAAGTCGTCACGTCGCCCATCTCGACGAACTCGGCGATGTGGTCGTCCTCGGGGTCGAGGGTCTTGCCCTGCGGCCGCGTGAAGGCGACGTGGTTGGCGACGCCGTTCAGCGTCAGTTGGGTGCGGAGCGTGGCCGCGGCCGCGAACGACGAGGTCACACCCGGGACGATGTAGGTCGGGACGCCCTCGTGTTCCAGCGCGTCCATCTGCTCGACGGCCGCGCCGTAGATCGCGGGGTCGCCGCTGTGGAGGCGCACGACCTCCCTCCCCGCCTCGTAGGCGTCGCGCATCCGCGGGACCAGCTCCTCCAAGTCCTTGCCGATGCTCGACACCGTCTCCGCGTCGGCGCAGTACTCCTCCAGGAGGTCGCTGTTGACGAGCGAGCCGGCGTGGACGACGAGGTCCGCGTCCTCGACGAGCTCCCGCCCGGTGACGGTCAGGAGGCCGGGATCGCCCGGTCCGGCGCCGATGAAGGGGATGCCCTCGCCGACGTCGCCGGCGTTCCGGGCCTCGATGCGGGGATCGCGCTCCCGCGCGCCCGCCGCGGTCTCGGCGTCGATGGCGGTCTGGGGGTCAGCCGCCCCGGTGTCGGTCATCGGCGCCCCCCGTCTTCCGTACGCGGGTCGTCGCCGCCGGCTTCGCCCTCGGCGCGCTCCGTCCCGCCGAGCCCGCTCGCGGCCGATCCGCCGTCGGTCTTGGCGGTCGGCTCCGCGTCGGACTCGGCCGCGTTGGACGCGTCCTCCGCCTCGAATGCGGCGGTGGCGGGCGTCGATCCCGCCCCCCGCTTTTCGGCGTAGGCCAGCGTGTAGTAGTCGCGGTCGTCGATCTCGCTCGGGTCGTCGGTGACGACCGTCTCACCCTGCTCCATAAACAGCCGCCGGCCGTAGACGACGTCATAGCCGGCCTCGGTGAGACCCTCGTGGGTCGCGGGCGCGTCGGTGACCTTGAAGAGGATCAGCCGGTCCGGGCCGACCGGCGCCGCGCCGCGGGCGGCCTCCCGGAGCGCGAGGCGCTCGCCGGCGGCGACTTCCACGCCGAGCGCGGTCGCGAAGGCGGTCACGGCGCTGACACCGGGGACGACTTCGAGGTCGACCTCGGGGTGGAACGCCGCGAGCGTCCGGCGCAGGTGGCCGAACGTGGAGTAGACGTTCGGATCGCCGAGGGTGACGAACGCGGCGTCGCCGTCGCGGGCGCGCGGCGCGATCTCCGCGGCGGCCGCCTTCCAGGCGCGCCGGAGCTCGTCCTCGTCCCGCGTCATCGGGAAGTCGAGGTCGCCGATTCGCTCCTCGGGGACGTGCTCTGTCGCGACGCTCCTGGAGAGCCGGCCGGGCGAGTAGACGACGTCGGCCCGCTCCAGCACGCGCTTGCCGCGCATCGTCACCAGGTCGGCGTCGCCGGGGCCGAGCCCGACGCCGTAGAGCGTCATCGGCGGCCTCCGTCCGCCGCGGCGTCGGGTGCCGCGTCGACTCCCCCGACGAGCATATACACCGGATTCTCCGAGTCGAAGCTCGTCGCGCCGGCAAGCTCGTAGCCGTGGCTCACCTGGAACTGGACGACCTCCTCTAGGAGGTCGCGCTCGCGGAACGCCTCCGTGGCCGCGCCGGCCACTTCGAGCCGCGAGACGTTCATCACGATCCGGTCGACGCCGGTCTCGACGGCGCGGTCCAGCACCGCCTCGTAGTTCCGGCTGCCGCCGAGGAAGAGGGCGTCCGCGTCGTCGGGGAGCCCCTCGGGCGCCTCGGTCGCGCGGAGCGTCACGTCGGCGTCGGCGGCGCCGGCGTCGTCGACGTCGATGCCGTTGGCCGCGAGGTTCTTGCGGGTTGTTTCGAGCCGGTCCGGCTTGCGTTCCAAGGCGGTCACGCGGCCGGCCCGGCGGGCCGCTTCGGCGGTCACGGCGCCGGTACAGGAGCCGACCTCCGCGAAGTGGTCGGGGGGGTCGAGGTCGAGTTTGGCGAGGAGCACGGCCCTGACCTCGGGCTTCGTCGGGCCGGCCTTCGCGTCGTGCGGGAGCGATACCTGAGCCATCGACGGAAACAACTTCCGTGGACCGTAAAACAATTTTGGTTGTTTTAGGAAAATCTAGATTGTTCATAACGGCGCGAATCGGGACGCTCGCGCAATCGAACCGGAATTAGGGCAAAAGTACTTTAGTTCCCGGCCGTGAGGACGAACGATGGCCGAGAACGCGGACGACGCGGAGGAGTTCGGCGTTCTGCGGAGCAAGCGGAACGCGACCAGATACCAGATCCTCGTCCAGATCGCCGAGCGCCAGCCCGCGGTCAATCAGCAGGAGATCGCCGACGCCATCGGCATCACGGCCCAGGCCGTCAGCGACTACCTGCAGGACCTCGTCGAGCAGAGCTACGTCAACAAACACGGCCGGGGCCGCTACGAGGTGACCAAGGAGGGCGTCGACTGGCTGATCTCCCAGACCGACGAACTGCGCCGCTTCATCGAGCACGTCTCCGAGGACGTGATCGGCCAGGTCGAGATCGAGACCGCGATCGCGACGACGGAAATCCGCGAGGGCGAGACGGTCTCGCTGACGATGCGGGACGGCGTCCTCCGGGCGATGGCCGGCGACACGGGCTCTGCGACGGCGGTCGCGGTCACCGACGCCGACCCCGGCCGGGACGTCGGGATCACGAACGTCCAGGGCGTCGTCGACTACGACCTCGGGACCGTCACCGTCGTCGCGGTGCCGCAGGTCCAGAACGGCGGCAGCGCCGCCGTCCCGACAGACCGGATCCGAGCGCTGGCCGACGAGCACGACCTCGTCGCGGTCGCAGAGACCGAAGCGGTCGCCGTCGCCGACGCCGCCGACCTCGATCCCGACATCCGCTTCGGGAGCGCGGCCGCGGTCGGGGAAGCCGCCGCCAGGGGCCTGGACGTGCTGCTCGTGGCCGCCACCGACGTGCTGTCGAGCCACACCGACAAGCTCCGCGAGCAGAACGTCAGCTACGAGGTCGTCGACATCGTCGAGGAGTGACCGCGGGCCCGAGGCGCGGCCGCTGCCGCGTGCACGCGCTTTATGCCCGTCTGCGCCCTTCGATGCGGTATGCCGACCGACGAAGCCCAGGGGGACCGATCGGTCCTCGCCGGCGAGAGCGTCCAGCACGGAACGGGCGTGACCTCCACCCGCGCGTTCCAGACGAGCCACTACGCCGCCCACCTGGACCCGTTCGTGCTCTTCGAGCGCTTCTACATCGACCCCGACGAGGGCTTTCCGATGCACCCCCACAAGGGGTTCGAGATCGTCTCGTACCTCCTCGACGGGGGGATGGCCCACGAGGACTCCCTGGGCGTCTCGCACACGGCCTACGAGGGCGACGCGATGCGGATCACGACCGGCGGCGGCATCCGCCACTCGGAGTTCCCCGCCGACGGCGCCGCCTGCAACGGCCTCCAGCTGTGGGTGAATCTCCCGCGGGAGGACAAGGAGATCGACGCCGACTACGCCGAAGCGAGCGCGGACGAGCTCCCGACCCGCGAGGCCGAGGGCGCGACGGTCACTACCGTCGTCGGCGACGGCTCCCCGATCGACCTCCGCACCGAGATGGAGTACCTCGACGCCGTCGTCGACGACGCCTGGACCTGGTCGGTGCCGGACGGCTGGTCCGGGTTCCTGTACGGCGTCGAGGGCGACGGCACCGTCGCGGGCGAGCCCTTCGGCGAGGGCGACGTCCTCCCCGTCACGGAGGCTCGCGACGTCGCGGTCGCGACCGACTCGGGCCTCAGGGTCGTCGCCGTCGCCGGCCGACCGCACGGCGAGCCGATCCAGCAGCGCGGTCCGTTCGTCTTCTGAGTAGCACAAGACCGGCCTTGATATCCCCCGCGCTCGAACGGCGGGTATGGCGACGGAACTGACCGAGGGCGTGTGGCACTTCTCGCTGCGGGGCGTCAACGCCTACCTCGTCTTCGACGACGTGCCGACGCTCGTGGACGCGGGGACGCCCCTGGACGAGTCGCGGCTCCGCGCGGAACTCGGCGAACTCGGGATGGAGCCCGGCGACGTCGGGCGGGTGCTCCTCACCCACTACGACCTCGACCACATCGGGACGCTCGGCGCGCTCGCCCCGGAGCTGGACGCGACCGTCTACGCCGGCCCCGACGACGCCGAGGTCCTGACCGGCGCGCGCTCGCCGCCGATCTCGAACCACAAGGGCGCCTTCCAGCGGCTCGTCGGCGTCTTCACCTCGGCCCCGAATCTCGACGTCGAGCCGATCGACGACGGCGACACAATCGGCTCCTTCAAGGCGTACCACACGCCCGGCCACACGCCGGGCCACGTCGCGTACGTGAGCGCGGACCTCAGCGTGGCGCTCCTCGGCGACCTCGTCGCGGGCGCCGACGGCGCGCTGGAGCCCTCCGGCTGGGCGATGAGCTACGACACCGAGCGGGTCCGGGAGAGCATCGACGACCTGGCCGCCCGGGCGCCGCCCTTCGAGGTGGCGTGTATGGGCCACGGGACGCCGCTCACGGCCGGCGGCTCGGAGGCGCTCGCGGCGCTCGCCCGGGCGTGATTTCAGGGCCCGAGCACGTCCAGCACGACGACTGAGAGGTAGAGCTGTCCGAGACCGGCGACGACGAGCAGGGCGCCGGCGGCCTGTTTCATCCGTCCCGCGTAGCGGCCCGCGTCGCGCCAGGCCGTCACTCCGGCGTCCGCCAGCAACGTCACCCCGACGAGCGGCGCCGCCACCGCGACCGCGTACCCCGCGAGGACGAGCGCGGCCTGCCCCGCCGGCAGCGCCGAGGCCTGAGCGACGACGCCGAGGAACAGCGGAACGACACAGCCCGCGGCCGCGACGGCGTACACCGCGCCGAAGGCGCCGAACCCGACGAGCGACTCGGGCCGCGCCGGAAGCTTCGGCGTCGGCGCCGTCCACCCCGAGAGGACCAGCAGGCCGAAGCCGACGAGCGCGAGCCCGATCGCCGGCTCGACGACCGGCAGGAGCGAGGTGAGCCGCCGGCCGAGCGCGAGCGCGAGCCCCGCGACGACGCCCAGAGAGGCCACCGCGCCGGCCGCGGCGACGACGCCCGAAAGGAGCCCGGAGGCGTTCTCCGTCCGCTGGAGGTAGTAGCCGACGTAGCCCGGCAACAGCGGAAACGCACACGGCGCGAAGAACGTCGCGACGCCGGCGCCGACGGCGAACGCCGCGGTTCCGAAGAAGGCGGGGGAGAGCACGGTTAGGACCGAGACGTCCCGGACGCCGAACCGGATTCGAGCGCGCGCTCGACCTCCCGCCGGAGCGTCGCCGTCGACGCCACGCCGGCGTGCGTCCAGCGGATCTCGCCCGAGGCGTCGGCGACGGCCAGGAACGGGAGGCCCGAGGCGCCGAGGGCGGACATCAGATCCGATTCGGGATCGAGCCCGACCGTCCAGGCGCCGTCGTGGGTCCGCCACCACTCCCGGACGTCGGCACGTGAGAGCGTGCCGCCGATCCGCTCGTTCGTCACCGAGACGAACGCGACGCGGTCGCCGTACTCCCCGTGGACGGTCGAGAGCGCGTCCATCTGTTCCTTGCAGGGCGCACACCAGGTCGCGAACAGGTCGACGACGGTAGGCATATCGGGCGCAGGGACCCGGACCTGCCCCGCCGTCGAGCCGCGGGCGTCGATGGTCTCGACGCGGAGCGGAAGCGCCGAGTCCGACCCGTCGAGTCCGGGGAGCCGGTCCGTGAGCGCGAGCGCGCTGGCGCCCGTGAGTCCGAGGCCCGCGAGCGCGGTCAGGACTCGGCGGCGGTTCATCTGTTTCGGACGGTCGCGAGGTCGTCGATGATCGCTTCGGCCTTCGGCTGTTTCGTCCGGTAGGCCCGCTCGACGTAGCCGTCGGCGTTGACGAGGAACGTGAGGGCCGAGTGGGCGAACATATACATCTCCATCTCCTCGGGGTGCGTCCGCTGGAAGGTCACGCCGAACTCCCCTTCCACGACGGATTCGGCCCGCGATGTGGACTCCGGGCGGAGGAAGTGCCAGTTGCCCGCGTCCATCGCGACGTTCATCTGCTCGCCGTAGGCCCGGAGGCGCTCGGCGTCGTCGCGCTGGGGGTCGAACGTCGTCGGGAGGAACGTCACCGCGTCGGCGTAGCCCTCCTCGATCGCGTGGGTCTGGACGCTCCGCATCGTCTGGATCAGGACCGGACAGACCGTGTTGCAGTGGCTGTAGAAGAAGGTGAGAAGCGACGGCGTCTCGACCTCGCGGGTCGACACCTCGATCCCGTCGACCGGCGCCCGGAGCGTCACGTCGGGGACGCGCTGGCCCCACGCGGGGTACGGGAGTTCGTCGCTCGTGTACTTGCGATCGGGTTCGGGGAGCGCCACGTCGGGGTTGGCGTCGCCGAGGCCCAGACAGCCGGCGGTGCCGACCGCGCCGGCAACGCCGATCCCGCCGGCCGCGCCCCTGAGGAAGGTCCGTCGTCGCATCTTGGTCAGATGATCTAGGGCGTTCGCGGTCATAAGGGGACGGATCGGTTCTCAGAGTCTGGGCATCGCCGTCCAGTCCGATGCTCGGCGGCCGCGCCGAACGCTGCGACCGCCTCACGGCCGCCGGTCGAGGAGCGCCGCGGCGACGAACACCGCCAGCCCGCCGAGGAAGAAGAGGAGCCCCGGCTCGGCCAGGAGGAGCGCGCCGCGGACGAGCGGGTGCGACGGCGCAGCGCCGAGACTCGCCGGCTCGAAGAGCGACGCCGCGGGTCCGCCGAGGAAGCGCTCGGCGCCGACCTGGACCGCGAGGCTTGTCAGCGCGAGGACCGCGACGCCCGTCGCCCAGTCCGCGAGCGAGCGCCGGAGCGCCCCCCGCTCGGCCGACGAGGCGTCGCCGACCAGGACGATCGGGTCGGCCGCGGGCCCGTAGACGGTCATCTCGTTGCCCTTCTCGGAGAGGCGCGTCCCGACCGACTCAACGACGCCGGCCGACCGGAGCTTCGAGAGGTGGTAGTGGACGTTCTGGACCGACGTGTCGAGGTCGCGGGCCAGCTCCGAGGGCGGCGAGGGTTCCCGGTGCAATGCGCTGTACAGTTCGCGGGCGGTCTCCGAGCCCAGCGCGTCGACCAGTTCGCCCGCGTCGTCGTCCGCGACGTCGACGACCGCCGGGGACGCGTCCGGCGCCCGAGTGCGGTCCCCCAGCCTGGCGATCGGGGATGACATACGCGACCATAGCGCCACCGGGCACATCAAGGTCCGCGTAGCTCAAACGCGCGTTTGAACGCTCCGAGAGCGGCTTCGAGAGCCGTCGAGGCTACCGCGAACGGGCGCGCTGGACCGCGGCGACGGCGTCGAGCCGACCCCACCCCGAGGCGAGGTCGGTACCGGGACGGCCGACGTCGCCGGCGGACGCGCGGAGCGCCGTCACGACGTCCGCGGGCGAGAGCGACGGCGCCGCGCCGCGGAGCAGGGCGACCACCCCGGCCGTGCGGGCGGCCGCGGCCGACGTCCCCGGGCTATCGTCCGCGATCCAGGGGCGCGGCGGCGCGACGACGTCGACGCCGGTCGCGCCCTCCGGGGTCGGTCCGCGGCCGCTGTATGGGGCCACGGCGTCGGCGGTCGTCGCCGTGGGCGAATCGGCGCCGGCGGCCGGCGAGTTCCCGTCCGTGACGCCGACGCCGACGACCCCCGGGACGCTCGCGGGGACGGCGATGCTCCCGAGCGGCCGCGCGGGCGAGAGCGCGTGCGTCGGCGTCGTGACCTCGATCCGCCCCGTTCGGGCGCCGCCGCCAGCGGATCGAGCCGCCGCGGCCGACCGCACGACGAGCGCGTGCGTCCCCGCATCGAGATCGGCGACGAGGCGCTGTCCCGCCCGCGACGCCGCGGGCTGGGAGACCGCGACGAGGTTCCACCGCTCCCCGTCGTCGACGGCGCGCAGCAGCGCGAGCGTGAGGTCAGTCCGGTCCTCCGCGTCCGCGACGAGCCAGGCGACGAACCGGCCGCGGACGGAGCCCGAACCGGCGCCGTCAGCGGAGAGCGGGCGGACCGCCAGTCGCGTCGGGTCGGCGTCGCCGTCGGCGGCGACCGCCGCGAGCGGGCCGCGCCAGTGGCCGAGCGCCGCGTTCCCGGTGGGTGCGACGACGGAACAGCCCGCCCGGATCGCGCGCCGGACCGCGCGGTAGACGTCAGTGCCCGGCCTCGCGACCGCGCCGTGGGCCGCGACCGGCGCCAGAATCACGTCCGTCCCGCGCTCGCGACACCACTCGACCGCGTCGACGAAGGCCGACTGCTCGCGGAAGGACGCGAGCGAGAGGGCGGTGTCGGGCGCGAGCCGCGCCACGGCGGCGGCGGCCGCGGTGCCGTGGGTCGTCCGGTCGACGACGGCCCGCTCGGGGCCGAACTGCCGGATGTCGGCGACCGCGTCCGCGAGCGCCTCGTGCGTCGGATCGAAGCCCGTCGGATCGAGGACGGCGACGTCGACGCCCGCGCCCGTGACGCCCGCATCGTGGACGCGTGCGATCGGCTCGTCGGCGACGTCGCTCCCGCCTCGTCCGTCCCCGTCGGACGACGGGTCGCTGGCGGCGTCGAAGCGAGGGAGCCGGCGGGTGCTCGCGAGGCTGAGCGCCGCCGCGCCGCCGATCGCGAGCGCCCGGCGTCGGCTGATTCGGAACCCCTCGTCGTCGCGTCCGTCCGTCACGTCGCCGACGGTTCCGGCCGGCGGCGCTTGAATCTCCCGGACCGGGCAGTAGCGTAAACGGCTCTCGAAACAATCGGTCGTTCTTAACCCCGGGGCGTCGTCTGTCGACCCGTATGCCCTCCACGGAGTTGCGATCCGACGCGACGGATAGCCCGGAGCGACGACGGCGGCGCAGGGAGGTGGCAGATGCGTAGTCGAACCGCCCGCGTGCTTTTGGCCGCGGTCGTGCTGACGAGCGTCCTCGCGACCGCCGTCTTTGCGAGCCCCGTCGCCGCCGATCCCAGCGTCACGATCGAGTACGAGGGCGACCGAGTGACGGTCGCCAGCGGGCCCTCGCAGGTGATCCGCGGGACGGCGGACGAGCCGACCGGCACCGAGATCCTCGTGCGGGTCCGCTCGACCGGCGACACCTCGCCCGCGTTCCTCAAGTCCGAGTCGGCGGTCGTGACCGACAACGGCACCTGGGCGGTCGCGTTCAACTTCTCGGACATCGGGGAGGGCGGCACCTTCGCCCTCACCGCGCGCTTTGAGGACGGCTCGGCCGAGACGAGCGTCGACGGCGAGATCGTCGCCTGCGAGGGCGACTGCGCCGACAGCACCCCCGACGCGACGCCGACGCCGATCCCCGAGCAGACGGCGACGCCCACCCGGACCGACGGGTCCGACTCGCCCGTCGCGTTCGGCGAGAACATCTTCCTCGTGAACCGCGGCGGGGTCGCGGCGATCCCGGTCTCGTTCGCCGGGGACGCGAACGCGGCCGTGATCGTCGTCGGCAACGAGACCGAGGTCAACTACGAGCTCGAAGCCGTCGTCCGCGACGAGGACGGCGACGGCGAGGCGGTCCTCTACGTCGACACGTCGCTGGCGGGGCGCGGCGGCGAGACGGTCAGCGTCTCCGGCGGCGACGCCGTCACGGTGCGCTCGGAGACGTCGCTGGACGCGATGCTCGATTCCGCGAGCTACGACGTCTCGCTGTACGCCGGCACAGAGAGGGACGATCCGGTCGACGTGGGGAGCCTCGTCGTGCAGGAACAGTCGTCGCGGACACCGACGAGCGCGCCCGCGGAGGTCGACGGGAGCGACGTGGCCTCGCCCGACGGCGACGGACTCGGCCCGCTCGCGCTCGGCGGCCTCGTCAGTGGGGCCTTCCTCGTCGGCGGCGCGGCGCTGGCGGCGGTGCTGCTACGCGGGTGAGTCCCTTTTTACCGGATGGTAAGATACTTCCCTCCGGCGGGAAAACGGGGAGGTATGGTAGACGTAGCAATCGTCGGCGGCGGACCCGCCGGACTGAGCGCGGCGCTGTTCGCCGCGAAGAACGACCTCGACACCGTCGTGTTCGACACCGACGAGTCGTGGATGCACAAAGCACACCTGTTCAACTATCCCGGCATCCGGAGCATCAGCGGCGACGAGTTCCTCGTCGTCGCCCGCGGACAGGCCGAAGACCGGGGCGCGTCCCTCCGCGATGCCGAGGTCACAGGCGTCGAGCAGGCAGATGAGGAGTTCGTCGTCTCCACCGACGACGACGAGTACGTGGCCGACTACGTCGTCCTCGCGACGGGCGGCAACCGCGACCTCGCGGAGGACCTCGGCTGCGACTTCACAGACGAGGACGTCGTCGACGTGAACCTCGATATGGAGACCTCCGTCGAAGGCGTCTACGCGACGGGCGCGATGGGCCGCGCCGAGAAGTGGCAGGCGGCCATCGCGGCCGGCGACGGCGCGGCCGCCGTCCTCGACATCCTCTCGAAGGAGAAGGGCGAGTACTACCACGACTTCGATATGCCGTCGGACGTCCCCGAACTGTAACTGGGGGACTCATAGTGGTTACTTTCGTCTCTTACCGCCGAGCGCCGTCACCGGGCGTCGCGTTCGGCGGTAAACAGTGAGAGTAATGACTATCAGGCGAGAAGCGAGTCGTAGACGAACTCGTCGATAGCCCGGCGGGCCTCCGCCGGCGCGTCTTCGTGGCCGAGCGCCAGCCGCCGCTCGCGCGCGGCGTGGATCACGTCGGTGATGAGCTGGCCCATCAGGTCGGCGTCGACGTCGCGGAACGCCCCCGACTCGATGCCGGCTTCGACCACCGTGACGATGCTGTCGCGGATGTGGTCGTAGTGATCGTTGAAGATCTCGCGGTGTTCCTCGTCGTTCTGGGCGTAGGCGAACAGCTCGTGGTACACCTTCATCCGGTCCCAGTGGGAGAACTCGTCGAACTCCGGCCCCAGGAGGCACCGGTCGATCCGCGCGTCGAGTTCGGTTTTCGGGTCGGTGTCGGGCTCGACCTCGACGCTGCCCTCGTACTGTTCGATGACGTATTCGAGGAACGACGAGAGGAGATCGTACTTGCCGTCGTAGTGGTAGTGGATCACCTGCCGGGAGAGGTCCATCTCCGCGCCGATGTCCCGCATCCGGAGGTCCTTGTAGCCGTGCTCGCTCACGGCCCGGAAGGTGGCCTCCATAATCTGCTCGCGCGTGTCCGTGGTGCTGACGTCCCCCGTCGAGTCGTTCCCCCGAGATTCGCTCATACGCGTCCTTTCTCGTGAGGGACACATATCGGTTTCTCCCCGCCGAGCGCGCGCTCGGTCCTCCCCGGGTCAGTCCGCGAACTCGACGCCGGTGATCTCGAACCGCGCGCCGCCGTCGTCGCTCTCGGTCGCTTCGATCTGCCAGTCGTGGGCCGAGACCACCTGCGCGACGATGCTCAGCCCGAACCCGACGCCCTCCGAGGAGGTGGAGTAGCCGGTCTCGAACACCTTCTCGCGCTCGTCGGCCGGGATCCCCGGCCCGTCGTCTTCGAGGTAGAACCCGTTGTCGAGGTCGCCGACCGTCACGGTGACGTCCTCGCCGCCGTGTTCGACCGCGTTGCGGGTGAGGTTCTCCAGGAGCTGCTGGAGTCGCGACTGGTCCGCGCGGACGACCCGGTCGGTGCGAGAGTCGAGCGTCGCCGACCCCGTCTGGACGGTCTGCCAACTCCGGTCGAGCAGCGTCGGGAGGTCGACCGGCGAGCGATCGGTGACGGGCTGGTCGCTCCGCGCCATCGTCAGGAGCTCGTCGATCAGCGTCTGCATCCTCTCGTGGGCGCGAGCGACGTGGGCGAGGTGTTCGCTGTCGCACTCGCGCATCCCGAGTTCGAGCCGGCCCGAGGCGACGTTCAGGGGGTTCCGGAGGTCGTGGCTCACGACCGAGGCGAACTCTTCGAGCTGCTTTTCGCGCCGCTTCCGGTTCGAGATGTCGCGGCTGACGCTGAGGATAGCGGTCTCGCCCTCGTAGGTGATGAGGCTCGAACTGATCTCGACGGGGATCGTCTCGCCGTCTTTCGTCTCCCGGACGGTCTCGAACACCTAGATCTCGTCTTCCGGCATCGTCTCGATGAGCCGGGTGATCTCCGCGGGATCGGTCCCCGCGTCGACGTCGTGGGGGCGCATCGAGAGCAGCTCCTCGCGGGAGTAGCCGGTGCGTTCGACGGCCGCGTCGTTGACCGCGAGGAAGTTCGTGTCCGTGTCGATGACCCAGGCGGCGTCGTTCATCCCGTTGAACAGCTCCTCGTACTCGGCGCGGGCCTGTTCGAGCTCCCGCTCCCGGCGGCGGTACTCGGTGACGTCGTGGACGGCGCCCCTGAGGGACGTCACCGCGCCGTCGGCCGTCTTCGGCTCGCCGTGGAACTGGAGCCACCGGTGGTCGTCGCCGGCCGTCCGCGCTTCGACGTCGAACGGCTTGCCCGAGTCGAACGCCCGCTCGATGGCGCCTTCGACGCGGGCGCGGTCCGTCTCCCGGAGGGCCTCAAGGACGTCCGACAGCGACGGGCTGTCTCCGGGATCGAGAGCGAGGAGTTCGGAGAGGTGATCCGTCCAGGCCAGTTCGCGGGTCTCGGCGTCGATCTCCCAGCCGCCGACGCCCGCGAGCCGCTCGGTCTCGTCCAGCAGGTCCCGGATCCGCCCGAGCTCCCGCTCGCGCTCGCGGTGCTTCGTGATGTCCCGGGCGACGGCGACGACGCCCTCGATCGACCCGTCGACGTCGAGCGGCGTCAGCCGGTACTCGACGATGGCCCGCCCGTGCCCGGGGAAGTCCGCCTCCACCTCCCCCAGCAGTTCGTCGCGCTCGCCGTCGAGGAGCTCCTGGTAGGGGTCGCCCTCCGAGACGGACCTGATGTGGGGGATGAGCCCGCACATCTCCCCTTCGAGCGCCTCCCGGCTGGTCCCGTACCAGTCGGCCAGGTACTGATTCACCATCCGAAAGCGGCCCTCGGCGTCGTAGATGCACGCTGACTCGTGCATCGTGTTTATCATCCGCTCGTAGCTGCGGAGCTCACGGTTTCGCTCGGCCAGCGCGGCCTGCGACCGATAGTGCTCGACGGCGTTCGCGATCCGGTTCGCCAGAACCGGGTACTGGTCGGTCTCCGGCCCTTTCTGGAGGTAGTCCGTCACGTCGGCCGAGATGGCCTTGCTCGCGATCTCCTCGGAGCCCTTGCCCGTAAAGAGGATGAAGGGCAGGTCGGGGTGGTCCTCGCGGACCGCTCGGAGCAGTTCGATCCCGTCGCTCTCCGGCATGTCGTGGTCGGAGACGACGCAGTCGATCGCGTCCGGGTCGTCGTCGAGACGAGCGAGCGCCTCCCCCGGGGTCGTCACCGCCCGAACGGACAGGCGGTCGTCGGCCCGTTCGAGAAACGTCGCCGCCATCTCGACGAAATCCGGATCGTCGTCGACGTGGAGCACCCGGATCTCGTCGGTCGCGACGCCCATCATCGGTCACCAGGCGAAGCCGATCGGGAGCGGCAATAAAACGCCCGGCGGTCGGGGGACGCCGTCGGCGGCGGGATGCTCGTCGGACGGGCCGCCGCAGTCTCTGATGCGACCACGGCGGACGTCCGTCCGAGAGCCTTACGCGTGCTCGTATTCGTGAACGTCGGCCGGGAAGTCGCGTTCGCCGGCTTCGATCCGCACGTCGAGCCAGTTCGACGGCGGGACGAGCGGACACTCGTAGGCGGGGTTGTACGCGCAGGTGGGGTTGTACGCCCGATTCAGATCCAGGACCCAGGTGCCGTCGTCCCGCCGGTCCGGTCCGGGTTCGAGGTCGACGTAGCGGCCGGCGCCGTAGGTCTCCTCGCCGCTCGTGACGTCGCGGAAGGGGACCCACAGCCGGTCGCTCCCGTCGGTCGGCTCGAAGGCGTCGAGAGAGACTGCCGTCCCGTCGATCTCGAACTCGAACCGGCCGACGCGGCGGTAGCTCTGCTCGCCGTCGGCGGTGGTCTCGACGGTGACGGGCTCCGGCTCGTCGTACCGCCGCAGCCCGAGCTCGAATCGGTAGTCGGGGTCGGGCTCGTAGTAATCGAGCCCGGGGAAGGCGTCGCCGCGGAGCTCCGGCGGGATCGGCGAGCGCTGATTCTCCCGGAAGTACCGCTCCTTCCGTTCGCGGTTCCGCAGGAGTTCCGTCCGCCACTCGTCGTCGGGGTGTGAGGTCATAGGGGTGAGAGCCGCGCCGACTCGCGCGGGTACCACGATATTGCACGCATCGAACAAAAACACTTTCGCGGACGGCAGTCGGTTGCGCACGAGCGCGTGTTTCAAAATATATAAGATATAATACTATCATTTTTAGTTTACTTATATTTCTATATTGTGGCTAAATTGCCTGAATATGCAATTCAGGCCAGTATTAGAATTATGTAATCTGGTAGCTTTAAATTTTCATATCTATATTGTTTATTTTATTTTCACATTCGAAGAACACTCGCTAACGCCTACCAAACGTGAAGTCGATTGCTCGGCCCGTATCGATCGTCGAGATTGATCGGACTGTTGCTCTATTAAAATGTTTTGGACGGCCGATCCCACTGTGGACGGATGCCGTGGCTGACCCCGGCAACGACCGATATTCCCGTCGAAACGGACTCTGTCATACTTTCTCAAATTATAAGGTAGATGAACGCGACAATTTTGGATATGCACCACAGTTCGACCGTCGAGGTGCCGGCAGTGAAGGATCTGTCCCGGATCGCGGCCGAGAACAACCCGGACAAGGTTGCGTTCGGGAACGGCACCGACGGCGAGACGCTGACCTGGCGGGAGTTCGACGAGCGGAGCAATCAGGCGGCGAACGCCTTCCAGAAGTATGCGGGACCGGGAGATCGCATCGCCCTCCTCTGTGAGAACTCCCTCGAACACACGGTTCTCTGGAACGGCGGACTGAAGGCCGGTTGTACGGTCTCGAATCTCCACATCCGGGCGTCGCCGAACACGCTCAAACACTGCATCGACTCGCTGCGGCCGAAGGTGCTCGTCGTCGACGAGGTTACGGCCGAGACGTACGAGGAGCGCCTGAAGGACAAGATCACCTCGGACATCGACGTCGTCGTCAACACCGGATCCGCGACGACCGACTACGAGGTCGGGATGGAGCCGTTCCTCGACGGCCAGTCGAAGACCGAACCGGACGTCCGCGTGCGCGAAGAAGACACGGCGGTCGTGATGTGGACCTCGGGGACCACCGGCGAGCCCAAGGGCTGGTGTCACACGAACCGCGGGCTCTACTTCCGCGCCAACGCCCTGGTCAGCGTCTACGAACTCAACCGCCCTGCGAGACAGCCCCACGTGTTTACTCCCTCCTTCGCCGCGTGGTACTCGGTGGTGTTGCCGGCGCTCGTCTCCGGGGCGACCACCTACTTCCTCAGCTCGTGGGACCCCGAAGACTACCTGGAGATGATCCAGGAGCACGAGCTCACCTCCGCGCTCCTGGTCCCGACGATGTGGCGGGAGATCCTCAACCTCGACGACCTCGACGACTACGACCTGAGTTCGCTCAACGCCATCATGTCCGCGGGCGAGGTCCTCGACGCGACGACGCTGCGGCGGCTCAGAGAGAACATCTGTGACGTGGTGAAGAACTCCTACGCCGCGACGGAGGCGTACGCGACCGTGATGGAAGACCCCGAACTCACAGAGGAGCGCGTCGAGAGCGTCGGCAAGCCCGTCCCCGGGGTCGAGATCCGGATCATCGACGAGGACGGCACCTACGAGGACGTAAAGCCGACCGGCGAGGTCGGCGAGATCGCCGTCCGCGCGCCCGACTGTCCGGTCTGGGCGTGGGAGCGCACCGACAAGACCGAAGAGGTGTTCGAGGACGGCTGGTGGTACTCCGGCGACCTCGGCTACCGCGACGAGGACGGCTTCATCTACCTGGAGGGCCGCACCGACCTGATGATCCTGTCCAAGGGGATCAAGGTGTACCCCTCGCCGATCGAAGAGCGGCTCAACGCCCACCCCGGCGTCAACGAATCCGCAATCGTCGGCGTCGAAGACGAGGAGTACGGGGAGAAGGTGACCGCGTACGTCTACGCCTCCGATCCCGACCTGACCGCCGAGGAGCTCGACGAGTGGTGCTTGGAGAGCGACAACCTCGCGCGGATGGAACGGCCGCGGGAGTACCACTTCGTCGACGAGTCGCTGCCGCGGACCTCCACCGGGAAGCTCGATCGATTGAGCGCGAAGAACGAAGACCTCACGTAACGGGCACCGACGGTCGATTTCTCCGTTTACTCCGTTCTTTCCGTTTTCTGTTTTCCTCTCGGGGCGGAGTCGTTACCGACTCACGTGTGGGGATAAATCACATATCTCTTGTTTGAAGGTAAAGCCAATATTTATATAATATACCAGAACCTCGAATTCCGACGGGCCTACTACCTAAATCTTAAGTAGGATACGATATTCCACTAAGGTGGAATACTACAATGAGCCAAAGAGCGTGGTCCTTCAGCGATAGTATGGCAGAGGCCGTCGAAAAGGCCGGCAGTCCCGTCGAACTCACCCGAGATCTGGGCGTCGGACAGTTCACCAAGGTCCCCGACGAGATCACCAACTGGATCGAAGAGCAGCGGTCTTGGCGCGAGAGCGTCGCCTTCGCCGACCAGTCGTATCACATGACCGACCACTACGTCGAGGGCCCCGACGCGCTCGACCTCTACAAGGACTTCGCGGTCAACAGCTTCGAGAACACCGAGCCCGGCAAGGCGAAGCAGCTCGTCGTCGCCAACCCCAACGGTAACTACATCGGCGACGCGATCTGGTTCCACCTCGAAGAGGACAAGTTCCTGAGCGTCGGCAGCCGCCCGGCCCACAACTGGCTCCAGTACCAGATCGAGACGGGCGACTACGACGTCGACGGACACATCCAGGGACGTCCGGTCCAGACCGGCGACGACCCGAACAACTTCCGCTTCCAGGTCCAGGGCCCGGAAGCGATCAAGGTGATGGAAGAGGCCGTCGACGACGAGATCCCCGACCTCGGCTTCTTCAACTTCGGCGACATCTCCATCGACGGCGTCGACGCCAAGCTCCTCCGCCACGGGATGGCCGGCGAGCCCGGCTTCGAGTTCTGGGGCGACTACGAGGACGGCGAGAAGGTCAAGGAGGCCGTGATGGAGGCCGGCGAGGAGTACGACATCAAGCACCTCGGCGCCGAGGCCTACCAGACGCCGAACGCGATCCTCGGCTGGATCCCGCTCGTCGTCCCGGCCATCTTCGAGGAGGGGATGGAGGACTACCTCGAGTGGCTCGACGTCGGCGACGGCCTGCTCTCGATCGGCGGGAGCTTCGACTCCGACGATATCACCGACTACTACTTCACCCCGGTCGAACTCGGCTACGGCCACATCATCAACTTCGACCACGACTTCGTGGGCGCGGAGGCGCTCGAGGACGAGGTCGAAGACCCCGACCGGAAGAAGGTCACCCTCGAATGGGACGAGGAGGACATGGTCGACATCTTCGCGTCGCTGTTCCGCGAGGGCGAGACCTACCAGTACATGGACTTCCCGCACCCGCGGTCGGCCGCGTGCCCGTACGACGAGGTCCTGAAGGACGGCGAGCACATCGGCGTCTCGACGGACAAGTCCTACATTTACAACGAGCGTGAGTTCCTCTCGCTCGCCGTCATCGACACCGAGTACGCCGAGCCCGGCACGGAGGTCACCCTGATCTGGGGCGACCCCGAGGACAACGACAACAAGCGCGTCGAGCGCCACGCCCAGAAGGAAGTCACGGCGACGGTCGCGAACGCGCCGTACAGCGAAGACAAGCGGTAATCCCCCACAGACTGACCAGTCCGGTCCGAACCTGACGTCTGTCCCACTCCCGGTTCGGGTTCCCACGTTTTCGGGTCCCCTTTCGACGAGTCGACGACGAGCCCCCGGTATCAACACGACCGAAGAGCCCCGGCAGCCGATCGAATCCAGAAACTGCAAAGTACCCCGGGGGCCTTCGGAGAAATATGACACGAGCCATCGTCGATCAGGACATCACCCCCACCGAGCGGTTGCTCGACCACCTCGACGACACCTGGGAGGTGACGGTCGGGATCGACGGCGACGAGGAGACGCTCCAGACCGAACTGGCCGAATACGACGTGGCGATCGTCACCTCTCGAATCCCGCTCACGAGGGCAGTTCTCGACAGCGCCTCGGAGCTGTCGCTGATCGGCAAACTGGGCACCGGCATCGACTCGATCGATCTGGAGGCGGCCCGAGACAACGGGATCACCGTCACCCACACGCCCGGCCACAACGCGCTCTCCGTGGCCGAACACGCACTCGGACTCACGCTGGCGACCGCGCGACGACTGCCCGTCGCCGGCGAGATCATCGCCGAGGGGCGGTGGCGCGACGAGTATCCGCTCGGGACGCGGCTCTCGGGGTCGACCGTCGGCATCGTCGGCTTCGGGAACGTTGGCAAGCGCGTCGGGATGCTCTTTTCGGGGTTCGACGTCGACGTCCTCGTCGCCGACCCCTACGTTCCGAGCATCGACGCCGAGCTCGCCCACGGGGAGCGGACGGACCTGGAGACGCTGCTCGCCGAGAGCGACGTCGTGATCCTCACCCCCGAACTCACAGGCGAGACGCGCGGGCTGATCGGCGAGGCCGAACTCGATCTGATGCGGCACTCTGCCCTGCTGGTGAACGTCTCCCGGGGTCCCGTCGTCGAGGAAGCGGCCCTCGTCGACGCGCTCCGGAACGGGGACATCGCGGGCGCCGGCCTCGACGTCTTCGAACACGAGCCCGTCCCGGCCGATTCGCCGCTGCAGGACCTGGACAACGCCGTGCTCACGCCGCACATCGCGGCGATGACCGCCGAGTGCCGCGCTGGGAACATCGACCAGCTCGCGGAGAACGTCACCCGACTCTTCGCGGGCGAGGACGTCCTCGACCGCTACGTCCCGGTCGATCCCTGATAGTGATTACTCTCGTCTCTTACCGCCGAACGCCGTTACCGGGGGTGGCGTTCGGCGGTAAACAGTGAGAGCAATCACTATGAGGCCTGTCCCGAGACTACCCCGGGATACACCGGGAACCACGATCGTATCATAATAAAATAACATCCGGTATGCTCGGCTTTTCTATGGATTCGTTCGTGAGCCTTCTCGCATAACGCAACGGAGTAGCAGCGCGGTGACGGAACCACGGAGGGGAACGAGCATCGAGATCACCCGAGAGGCCACCGTTGTACATCACCGCTCGTCAACGCAGGCCATCTCGGGCGTGGACGATCGGCGCGGGCCGCGACAGCGTCGGATCGGTGGGAGGTAACACATACTATTATTGACTTATCCGATATGCTCGATTTTGGGCAGTGCTGGACGACTCGCAGATCGGATGATCGACGCTATCGACGTGAGAATAACGCTCGTACACGCATTATCGATCCCGATTCGAAACTCCTGGTGGCGAGAATCACAGGCGTACGTGTGTTATTTTAATCGAATAGCGCGTACGGACGGAATATTTTGTTCTCGTATAACGAATTTAGATCCGAACATATCGATTCGATAGGTTCGAAGGCAGATAGCGAGTATGAACGACTCAGTCACGAACGCGGTGTCGATCTACGGAGGCGGCGTCCGGCGAACCCTTCGGGACGTGCTCCCGCACGACGACAGGCCGCCGTTCAGAATCGAAGTGGGTCGCGCGAACCGATAACATTCCTTATCATTTAGGATGTTTGTGTTCCCGGAGAACCGAACCACCGTATCTTGGGCCTGAGACGGTCGAATCGGACGGTTCTCCGAACAAATCGGAAGGTTCACAATCGTCGAAGACGTTGATGAGGTATGCCCACGGATCGGACATCGCTGACGACCGTCACGCGCGCGTTCGAGGTCCTGGATCTGCTCTGGGAACTCGACGGGGCGGGGCCCTCGGAGTTAGCGACGCGGATGGACCTCCCCGACAGCACCGTCTACGACTATCTGCGATCGCTGAGCGAGACGCGCTATGTGACCCGCGAGGACGGCGAGTACCGGCTGAGCTCATACTTCCTCACGATCGGCGGGAAGATGAAACACCGGAACCGCCTGTTCCAGGTGGCAAAGCCCGAGATGAAGCGCATCGTCTCCGAGACCGACGAGCTCGTCGGCCTGACGATCGAAAACGACGGCCGGGCGGTCGTGTACCACCAGGAGGAGGGCCGCCAGGCGCTGAGCCTCGGGACTTACACCGGCGCCGCGACGCCGATGCACACGGTCGCGACGGGGAAAGCCATCCTCGCGTATCTGCCGGACGAGCGCGTCGAAGAGATCATCGCCGAGCGCGGGCTCGAACAGCGGACCGAGTACACGATCACCGATCCCGACGAACTGAAGGCGGAACTGGAACAGATCCGCGAGGACAGCTACGCCGTAGACTGGAACGAGCAGGTCATCGGAATGGGGATGGCGGCGGTCCCGATTCTCGTCGAAGACGGGGTGCTGGGCTCCTTCGGGATCGTCGTCCCCACTGGGCGGATCCGAGACGAATCCTATCAGGAGGAACTCCTCCAGAAGCTCCGGGAGATGGTAAACACCGTCACCATCAATTACCAGTACGGGAACTGACCGTGGGCCGCCGGTCCGTCGATTCGCGTCGTCGCACGGGAGCGGTCTCCGAGGTGACCCACGGCCCTCCACGCCGAGCGTGCGCGTCGATCCGTCGTCTCCGCGTGACGAATATGTCGGATGTTGATATTATTTGACTGCTCAATTGGGCTTCGATGGCGACAGAGCGGACTCGGGCGTTCCGGGGTCGGATGGGATTACTCCAGAACCGATTCGAGGGGGTCGCGGACCTCGTCGGGGAGGGGCTCCGGCTCGTTGTCCGCCTTGGAGACGCAGACGTGTTGTTCGCGGGCGCTGAATCGGGTCTTGCCGTCCGCGTCGGTGGCGGTGAATTCGAGTCCGAGGCTCTTGTTACCGACGTCGGGTTCGACGGAGATGGTGAGCACGTCGCCCACCTCGACGGGGCGTTCGAAGTCGGTGTCCATCGAGACGATCGGCAGGTGGACGCCGTACTCCTCCGGGATGTCCCAGTAGGCCACGCCGAGGTCGTCCATCAGTTCCTCGCCGGCGCAGTGCATCGCGTCGATCAGATTCGGATAGTAGGCGATGCCGTGGGGGTCGGCGTCACCCCAAGCGCACTTCCACTCGAACTCGAACATCGTCCCGATGTTCATCGCACCACATAAGTACCTTTGCTCGCCGGCAGCAAATTCGACGCGACAGACGCGAAGCTATTAATAGAGGGCTTGACAACGACCCCCGAACAGATGAGCCCGCAAAGCCTGGAAGATCTGCTCGGATCCGTCGATTCGCCCGTCGAGATGCTGCGGTCGCAGGGCCGCGGCGCGTTCGGCTTCCCCAACGTCCCCGACGAACACACGACCTGGATCGAAGAACAGCGCGCGTGGCGCGAGACCTGCTCGTTCGCCGACCAGTCTCACCACATGGTCGACTTCTGGGTCGAAGGCCCCGACGCGCTGGAGCTGTTTTCGGACTTGGCGGTGAACGGCTTCGAGGGGCACGAACCCGGCACGGCCAAACAATTGGTGCTCGCGAACCCCGAGGGCTACTTCATCGGCGACGGGATCCTCTTTTACTTCGACGAGGACGACTTCGCGCTCGTCGGTCCGCCGCAGGCGGCAAACTGGGTGCAGTACCACGCCGAGACCGGCGACTACGACGTCGCGACCGAGCGCGACGAGACCTCCGGCGTTCGCGACGGGCCGCCGACGAACTACCGCTACCAGATCCAGGGGCCCAAGGCGCTCGATGTGATGCAGTCGGTGGCGGACGAGCCGCTCCCGGACCTCGGCTTCTTCAACTTAACCGACGTCACGATCGACGGCCGCGAGGTGACGCTCCTGCGGCACGGGATGTCCGGCGAGCCCGGCTTCGAGTTCTGGGGCCCCTGGGAGGACGGCGAAGCGATCAAGCGGCTCGTCCTCGACGCGGGCGAGGAACACGGCATCCGCCAGCTGGGCGGGATGAGCTACGGGAGCTCCGCGGTCGTCTCGGGCTGGCTCGGGATGCCGCTGCCCGCGGTCTACGACGGCGAGTTGATGCGCGACTACCGCGAGTGGCTCGACGCGCGGAGCGTCGAGGGGTACTACTCCATCGCGGGCAGCCTCGACGCCGACGGCGTCACCGACTACTACGTCACGCCCGTCGAGATCGGCTACGGCCGGCTGGTCGACCTCGACCACGACTTCGTCGGGCGGGAGGCTATCGCCGCGGAGCTCGACGACCCCGACCGGACGCTGGTGACCCTGGAGTGGGACGACGACGACGTGATCGACGTATTCGGGTCGCTGTTCCGCGACGGCGAGACGAAGCGCTTCCTCCAGCTGCCGATCCCGTGGCGCTCGACGTCCCACCACGACCGCATCGAAAAGGACGGCGAACTCGTCGGGACGTCGCGGATGGGCGCCTACACCTACAACGAGCGGACGATGCTTTCCCTCGCCGTCCTCGACGTCGACCTCGCCGAGCCCGGCACCGAGGTGACGGTCGTCTGGGGCGAGCCCGACGACTCGGCGAACCCCGCGGTCGAGCGCCACGAATCGACCGATATCCGGGCGACGGTCGCGCCGGTCCCGTACACGGCCGACAATCGGTGAGCGGAACGCGATAGGCGGTACGCGGGCTGATCGGGACTGCCCGCGGCGGGCCTCACGCGGACAGAGAGCAAATTTTATGACGGCCCTGGGCAAAGAAAGGAAAGATGAGCGCACACACAACGTATCGTCCGCTCGGAACGCCGGCGACGGCGGCCGGGCTCACACCCTAATTACCCACACATGGCTTCCCAAGGACTCTCCGCGTCTTCGACGCGTACGACCGCCGAATCGCTCCTCGAAAACCCACGGTTCGAGCTGATGCCGTTCGACAGCTTCGACGACGAGATCGAACACCTCCCCGACGGCGCGACCATCACGATCACGGCCTCGCCGCAGTTGGAACTGGAGGCGACCATCGAGGCCGCAGAGCGCGCCGCCCAGGAGGGCTACGAGGTCGTCCCGCACGTCTCCGCGCGATACGTCCGCGGCCCCGACCACCTCGCGGAGATCTGCGAGCGCCTCAAGGCCGTCGGCATCGAGGACATCTTCGTGCCGGGCGGCGACCGCGAGGAGCCGATCGGCGAGTTCGAGTCCGCCTACGACATGCTCGTCGCGCTCGACGACCTCGACTACGAGTTCGAGGAGATCGGCATCACGGGCTATCCCGAGGGCCACGACTTCCTCTCGGACGAGACGCTGGCGGAGGCGATGGACAAGAAGGCGCCGTACGCGACCTACATCGCCACGCAGCTGTGCTACGACCCCGAGGCGGTGCTCGAGTGGATCGAGGAGATCCGCGACCGCGGCGTCGACCTCCCGATCGAGGTCGGCATCCCCGGCGTGATGAAGTACGAGAAGCTCCTGAGCATCTCCCAGAAGGTCGGCGTCGGCGACTCCGTGAAGTTCCTCCGCAAGACATCGGGCATCGTGGGGTTCATCAAGCAGTTCATCGGCTCGCGCGGCCGGTACCGGCCCGACGAGCTCGTCGACGGCCTCGCCCCACACGCCGACGAGTACGGCATCCGCGGGCTCCACATCTACACCTTCAATCAGGTCCCCGACTCCGAGGAATGGCGGCAGAGCCGCCTCAACTGAGCCGGATCCGCCTCTCAGCGGGAGCGTTCTTTCAGTCAGCTACCATTATTCGGCCGTCGCAGCGCGGACGTTCATCCGATCCGCCGAATCGTCCCCGAAAAGATTATTGGGGTCAAGATAGACCTCCCCGGTAGGAATTCAGTATGGTCGAACACATTTCCGCAGACACACCGCGCGTGGGTCCGGAACGGCGGCCGGGGGCGTCCGTCGGACCGAGGAGGAACGATGTTGTCGGTTGAGCGAGGCGAGTCCGTGCTCTCGATCGAGGGGCTCACCAAGAAGTTCGACTCGGTGGTCGCCGTCGAGGACGTGAGCTTCGAGCTCCGGGCCGGGGAGATCCACGGTCTCATCGGGCCGAACGGCGCCGGCAAGACGACCACGGTCAACCTCGTCACCGGCGAACTGGAGCCGACGAGCGGGAGCGTCCGCTTCAAGGACGACGACCTCGTCGGGCGCCCGCCCTCGGACATCGCCCGCCTCGGGATCGGCCGGTCGTTCCAGGTCGTCCAGTACTTCCCCGAGATGACGGTCCAGAAGCACCTGCACCTGGCGATCCGGGACCCCTCGAAGACCGTTCGGAGCGTGGTCGACGCCGAGCCCGAAGACACGGCGCGGATCGAAGAGATCGCCGAGCGCGTCCACCTGAGCGAGCGGCTCGACACGGTGGCGAAGAACCTCTCGCACGGCGAAAAGCGCTTCCTCGACATCGGCGTCGTCCTGGGGATGGACTCGGAGGTGATCCTCTTCGACGAGCCCGCGGCGGGGCTGAACACCTCCGAGACCGAGGAGCTAGAGGAGATCATCGAGGACCTCCGGGGCGACTACACCATCCTGATCATCGAACACGACATCGACCTCATGCGGCGGATCACAGACCGGATCACGGTCCTCCACAACGGGAGCGTGCTCGCGACGGGGACGCCCGAGGAGATCGTCAGCAACGATGACGTAAAGGAGGTGTACCTCGGTGAGTGACATCCTGACGGTGGAGAACCTCGACGCGTTCTACGGCGAGAGCCAGGTGCTCTTCGACGTCTCGCTGTCGGTCGACGAGAACGGCGTCGTCGGCATCTTCGGCCGGAACGGGATGGGCAAGACCACGATCCTCGAGAGCATCGTCAACCGTATCGACAGGAAGACCGGGACCGTCCGGTTCCGCGACCGCGACATCTCCGGGCTGGCCCCCCACGAGATCATCCGCGACAAGATCGCGTACGTGCCGGAGGACCGCGAGATCTACACCGCCCTGACGGTCCGCGAGAACCTCGAACTCGCGACGCCGAAGGGGCTCTCCGAGGCCGAACAGGAAGAGCGCATCGCGAACGTCTTCGACCGCTTCGAGCGGCTCGACGAGCGCTCGGCCCAGCTCGGCGGGACCCTCTCGGGCGGCGAACAGCAGATGCTCGCGATCGGCCGCGGGCTCGTCACCGACCCCGACCTCCTGCTCCTCGACGAGCCGACGGAGGGGCTCGCGCCCATCATCGTCGACGAGGTGGTCGAGGTGCTCGACGACCTCGTGACGCAGAACCGGGCGGTCCTGCTCGTCGAGCAGAACATCACGCGGACGCTGCCGCTCATCGACCGCGGGTACATCATCGAATCCGGTCGCATCGTCGCCGATGGCGACGACGAGGCGCTCGGCGACGAGGAACTCCACGAGGAGTACCTCACGGTCTGAGCGGCGCCACTCACGCGCCGTTGGTTTCGGCTCGCTGACGGGTGCGTCTCGCCACAAGTAAATATAATAGGCAGTGGCGTAACCATCGGGCTACCGACGAATGATAATAAAAGATTTGAACGCAGGAACCGGACGCGGGACGGGCGCTGGACTGGACAGCACCGTGACCCGCGGGCGGTGAACACGATGGTCGAAACGCTGTTTCTGACGCCGAACGACTTCGTCACCTACCTCCTCAACGGCGTCAGCCGGGGCATGATCCTGTTTCTCGTCGCCAGCGGGCTGACGCTGATCTTCGGACTCATCGGCCTCATCAACTTCGCCCACGGGGCGATGGTCACGCTCGGCGGCTATCTCACCTACTACATCACGGGCGCGACCGGGAGCTTCTGGATCGGGATCGTCTCGGGGATCCTGATCGTCTCGCTCCTGGGGCTCGTCCTCGAACGGACGATCCTGCATCACCTCTACGAGGAGCCGCTCTTGGGGTTCCTCGGGACCTTCGGCATCGGCCTCGTGATCGAGGAGCTGATCGGCTTCCAGTTCGGCGACCAGTCGCGGAGCCTGGCCTCGCCGTTCCCGGGGACGACAGATCTGCTCGGCGTCTCGTATCCGACCCACCGGCTCTTCGTGATCGTCGTCGGCGTCGCCGTCGCGCTCGCGGTCGGCGCGCTCCTGGCGAAGACGCGCTTCGGCCTGGAGATCCACGCGACGGCGAACGCATCGGAGACCGCCGAGATCCTCGGCGTCGACTCCAGTAAGGTCTACACGCTGACGTTCGTGCTCGGGTCGGCGCTCGCGGCCGCCGCGGGCGGGCTGACGGCGCCGATCACGTCGCTGACGCCCGGGGTCGGGATGACGTATATGCTGCTCGCGTTCCTCGTCATCATCGTCGGCGGGATGGGGAGCTTCAAGGGCTCGTTCCTGGTCAGCCTGATCGTCGGCCAGGTCATCGCGTTCGGGTGGCTGGCGCTGCAGCCCACCTACGTCGAGATCAGCATCTTCGTCGCGGCGATGGTGTTCATCCTGTACAAACCGCGTGGCTTCTTCGGGAAGCCGGAGGTGTTCGAATGAGCGTCGCCATCGACTCCGCCCGTCGGTACCTCGCCGACGAGCGGTACCGCTGGGTCGGACTGCTGTTCGTGATCGGCCTGCTCTTCGCGCCGATGGGCGTCGAGAGCTACGCGGTCGGGCTGATCACGAAGGCCATCATCTTCGGGCTGTTCGCCATCTCGGTCGACATCGCGCTCGGCTACACCGGCCTGATCACGCTCGCGCCCGCCGCGTTCTTCGGCATCGGCGCGTACTCCGTCGCGAAGCTCGTGGTCGACTACGACGCGTCCTACTGGCTCGGCTTCCCGACCGCGGTCGTCCTTGCGGCGACGATCGCCTTCCTCATCGGCTACGCCCCGATTAAGCGGCGGATCGGCGAGGTGTACTTCGTGCTGTTCACGATGGCGTTCGGCGTCATCGTCCACGACTTCACGTTCGTGACGACGTCGTTCACCGGCGGCTCGAACGGCCTGGCGTACGTGTCGCCGCCGGAGGTGTTCGGCATCAACCTCGCGGAGACGCTGCCGTTCTACTACTTCTCGCTCATCGTCGTCGGCGCGCTCGTAGTCGGGCTCTACCTGCTCCTCCGCTCGGACTACGGGAGCATCCTCCACGCGTCGCGGCAGAACGAGCTCCGGATGCGGTACCTCGGCTACGACACCGACCGCGAGAAGCTGCTGGCGTGGATCATCTCGGCGGTCATCTCGGCGGTCGCCGGGGCGATCTACGTCGGTACCGTCGGTGTCGCCTCCCCGTCGCTGATGGAGTTCGCGCTCACCGGCGAGGTGATCATCTGGGTCGTCGTCGGCGGCACCGGCACCTTCGTCGGCCCCTTCATCGCGGCGTTCCTCCTGACGCTCCTGGAGGACTACCTCGGCGGCGTCTGGTCGGAGGGCTACCTCATCATCCTCGGGGTGCTCTTCGTCGCGTTCATCTTCCTCCTGCCCGAGGGCGTGATGGGTCGGATTCAGGACCGCGAGGACTGATCTCCTCCGGTCGGGTTCTCCGTCCGTCGGCCGTCCTGCGCTATCCCGCCTGTATCGGAATATTTACTGGCGTCCGACGCGACTCCGCTTGTATGATCGGTGAGATCGACCACATCGAGATCGAAGCGAGCGACGCAGAGGAGATGGCCGACTTCCTGAAGAAGCTGGGCTACGAGGAGCTCCGCACCACAGAGCACCACGGCGAGTCCTTCGAGCTCGTCCCCGGCGAGGAGGACGGTCCCCTCTTCGAGATCCACACCGTCGAGGGCGAGGAGGTCCCCGGCATCAACCACATCGCCTTCGCCGTCGACAACATCGACGAGATCACCGACGAACTCGAAGCCCAGGAGGTCGACTCCATCGTCGGCCCCTACGACGTCGAGGAGACCGGCCGCACGATCACGAACTTCCGCGACCCCGACGGCCGCCGCTTCCAGATCGTCGACGACAGCGAGTAACCTCACTCCCCAGTTCCTCGATTCATTCACGGCCGCAAGCCGCGGCGCCGTCGCGACCTCGAAGCTTCGGCATCGGAAAAGCGTCGGCATCGGAATTTATAACCCGAGCGCTGCCCCATCAGTCGCGTATGGATCAACACAACCGTTTCAGACACGCGATCGAGAACGACGAGGTGATCTTCGGCGCGCGCTCGTCGACGTTCTCCTCGACGGTGATCGAGATCTACGGCCAACTCGGCATCGACTTCGTCTGGCTCGACTTCGAGCACATGGGCCCGAGCCCCTGGGACAGCACCGTCTTCGAGGAGCTGACCCGCGCGGCCGACGTCGGCGGCACCGAGCTGTTCGTGCGCCTGCCGACCGGCGACCCCTCGCTGATCCGGAAGGTGCTCGACGCCGGCGTCCGCAACGTCTTCATTCCGCGGGTCGACACCGCCGAGGAGGTCCGCGAGGCCGTCAAAGCGACCCGCTTCGAGTACGACGGCGAGCCCGGCGAGCGCGGGATGGCGAGCGGCCGCTCGCGCACCTGGGGACTCGCCGGCGACGACTACATCCGGACCGAAGACGAGGAGGTCTGCATCGGCGTGATGATCGAGAAGACCACCGCCGTCGACGAACTCGACGAGATCCTCTCGGTCCCGGAACTCGGCTTCGTCTTCATCGGCCCCTCGGACCTCTCGGTCCAGATGGGCCACCCCGGCGACAAGACCCACCCCGACGTCGCGAACCAGATTACCGAGATCCGCGAGGCCGCCCACGACGCCGGCGTCCCGACGGGCGTGATCGCAAACGACCCCGACGCCATCGAGGACGCCGTCGAGAAGGGCCACCAGATCATCCGGATGGGCGGCGACCTCGCCTCCGTCAAGTCCGTCCTCTCGGAGCGGCTCGACGCGGTCGATCACCTGCGGTAGGAAGCGAGCCCCCACCGAGAGCGCTCGTGCGGGGGACCCAGGGAAGAGGCGGCCGCACTGTCGAATGAATTATTATCGACGACGCGAGAGGTCGTGGTGTATGTCGCCGGAGCTTGCCCGTCTCAGTCACGTAGCGCTCGAAACGCCCGACCTCGGGGGGTCGTTAGAATTTTTCGTCGACGCGGTCGGCTTCGAGGAGGTCGAACGCGAGGGCGACACCTCGTACCTCCGCGCGGTCGACGAGTTCGACCACCACTCGATCGTCCTCTCGGAGGCCGAAGAGGCCGGCGTCGACCACGTCGGCTGGCAGACGCGAAAGCCCGAGTATCTGAGCGAGTTCGAGGCGGTCCTCGACGAGGAGGGCATCGACGTGACCTGGATCGACGCCGGCGAGGAGCTCGGCCAGGGCGAGGCGTTCCGCTTCACCACGCCCACGGGCCACGAGTTCGAGTTCTACCACGAGATGGAAAAGCCGGACCCGCCGGCCGAGCGGCGCTCGAAGCTCAAGAACAAGACCTACTCGCGGACCACCACGAACCCGATCGCGCCGCGGCGGATCGACCACGTCCAGCTGTGGGACCCCGAGGCCAACGACTTCCGCGCGTGGCTGAAGGAGGCGCTGAACTTCCGCGTCCAAGAGCGGTATAATCGAGAGGACGGCTCCCGCTGGGGGACGTTCCTCAGCGCGAACGGCAACAAGATCGAGGCCGCCGTGATCGAAGACGAGGAGGCCGCGAACGACCCCGCGCTGCACCACATCGCCTACAAGGTGGACTCCGCCGACGACCTCTTCGACGCCCACGACGCGATGAACGAACACGGCATCCCGACAGACGGGATCGGCCAGCACTCGATCTCCCGCGGGAAGTTCCTCTACGTGCGGGACCCCGTCAGCGGCCACCGGATCGAGTTCAACGCCGGCGGCTACCTCGTCTTCGACCCCACCTGGGAGACGGTCGAGTGGCAGGAGGGCGACCTCGAAGACCGCCAGTGGATCGGCCAGATCGAGTCGAAGGCGCGCGTCGAGTACTAAACAGTCCGCGCGTTCGCGGGCGGTCTCTGCGAACGGCGCTCCGCTCGGTTCCGAATCGAATATATCGGGAATTAACATCCAAATCTATTTAATCCTCACCATCTACTTGCCAACCGTTGTCAGGCGCCGTTAACTTAGCGAAAGGAATGGGAAGATTCGGCTCCTAGTGGAGCTGATGAAACTGAACCTTCCCGAATTGGCAGAGGTGCTGGAGGAGATTGAGTTTTTCGAGCGTGAGCGGACGGATCGCCAGTCTGTCGAGCTGGCGATCCTGCTGTACAATCACGGTGTGAGTCTGCGGAAGATCGAGCGAGTCCTCGGATGGCTCGGCGTCGATCGGTCTCACGTGGCAATCTGGAAGTGGATCCAGAAATTTGGCCAGCGACTGCGAGAGGCTGGTCGGCGGCCAGCCGCCGACCTGCCGGCCGTCGTGTTGATGGACGAGACGGCGATCTCACAACAGGGTGAAGAGTTTGTGCTGTTTGCGGCGGTTGACCCCGAGACACGGGATCTGTTGCACGCGGAAGTAGCACCGTCTCGAAACACGCTAACAACTCGGCGGTTCCTGTCGGAACTCGCCGAGTTGTACGGGCGAGCCCCGCCCATTGTGGTGACAGACGGGGCCAGCTACGGCCCCGTCTTCACCCCACTTGGCATCACACACATCGTCCGTCAACACAGTGTGAGAAACCGCATCGAACGCTGGATAAAGGAACTGAAACGCCGGATTGACACGTTCTACGCATCTTTCCCCGGCGACGACGTAGCCACGACGAACAACTGGCTCAAACAGTTCGCCTGGACCTGGAACGTCTGCCTAAGTTAACGGTGCCCGTTGTCATGGCCAAAGAGACTAATAGCCGGATCCGAAACGCCCGACGACGAACGTTCATCAAGACCGCCGGGACCGCCGTCACGCTCGCTGGACTCGCCGGCTGTTCCAGCGGCGGGAACGGCGGAGGCGGCGGCGATACGGAGACGTCCGGAGGCGGCAGCGGCGGCGACAGCCAGACGGGGACGACGACGAGTCCGTCGCTCGACGGTCCCGTCCGCGTCGGCCTGCTGACGCCCCTGAGCGGTCCGTTCGCGCTCACCGGACAGGAAGTCCAGCGCGGCGTCGAGATGGCCCGCGAGCACCTCGGCGGCGAGATCCTCGGACAGAGCATCGAGGTCGTCTCCCGCGACTCTGAGGGGAGTTCCTCGGGCGCGCTCGAAGGCGCCCGCTCGCTCGTCCAACAGGAGGACGTCGACGCCATCATCGGCCCGTCGATAAGCTCGGCCGGGCTGGCGGTGCTCCCGTACATCCGGGACCAGGCCCAGATCCCGATCCTGCCCACGCAGGTGTCCTCGGTCAACGCCCGCGAGGGGGAGAACTGCACCGAGTACTCGTACTTCATCTGGGTGAGCAACCGCCACATTGTGCCCGTCGGGGTGGACTTCATCCACGACCTCCAGAACAGCATCGACCGGAGCTACGACCCCAAGAAAGTCCACTTCTTCGCGCCCGACTACGCGCTCGGGCAGAACAACCTCGAACTGCTCCGCGAGGAGATGAGCTCCCGCGGCGGCGAGGTCGTCGGCAGCACTCTCGCGCCGATCGGTACCCAGGACCTCTCGTCGTACATCTCCGAGCTGTCCAACAGCGAGGCCGACGTGATCACCGGCGTCCTGACGCCCGGAATGGCCGTCCGTCTCATCAATCAGGCGACGGACTTCGGCCTGCCGGACGAGAAGATCATAATGTTCAACTCCGGGAAGCCGGTCGACCAGATCACCCAGGCGAGCGTCGGCGCGACCGCCGACGGCTGGTACGGGACCTACTTCTACAACCCCGCCAGCGAGAGCGAGATCAACCAGACCTTCAAGAGCCTCTACCCCTCCGAGAGCGATCTCCTGCCGAACGCGTCCTGCGGGAGCGGGTTCGAGACGATGCGCGCCATCGCGCAGTCGATCGAGCAGGCGGGTTCGACGAACGCCGACGACATGGTCGACCAGCTCGGCGGCCTGAGCTGGGATTCGATCTTCGGCCCCGCGAAGTTCCGCGAGGGCGACGGGCAGATCGAACTCAACTTCGTCGGCGCGACCCGCCGGGACACCGAGTTCACCGTCCTCGAAGAGTACCCGGACATCATCCCCGAGAACCGGTGCTGACGCCGCCTCGCGGCGTCCGCCCGCTCGGTCCCTACGCGGTCTTCGCTCGTGAACCGTAGCCTGAACCGCGAGCCGTCGGTATCGACTGACATCGGAAAACCGCGCGTCCGTCAGTAATCGAGGACGTCTTCGATCCCCGCGGCGATCCGCGGCGGGTGCGGGATGTAGTAGTCCTCCATCGACAGGAGCGGCACCGGGATGTCGTAGCCGGTGATGCTCTCGACCGGCGCTTCGAGGTACATCAGCACCTCGTCGTTGATCGTGGCGATGATCTCGCTCGCCCAGCCGCCGCTGTAGGGCGCCTCGTGGACGACGACACAGCGGCCGGTCTTCCTCACCGACTCGACGACCGTCTCGCGGTCCATCGGCGAGATCGTCCGTAGGTCGATCACCTCGGCGTCGGCGTCGATGCGGTCGACCGCTTCGAGGGTCTTCTGCATCATCGCCCCCCAGGAGACCACCGTGACGTCTTCGCCCTCCCGCCGCACGGCGGCCTCGCCGATCGGGACCTCGTAGTCGTCGTCGGGGACGTCCTCCCGGACGGAGCGGTAGATGTGCTTGGGCTCCATAAACAGCACCGGGTCGGGGCTCCGGATCGCGGACTTGAGGAGCCCCTTCGTGTCGTAGGGCGTGCTCGGAATCACGACCTGGAGGCCCGGCACGTGGGCGTAGGCGCCCTCCAGGCTCTCGGAGTGGTGCTCCAGCGCGCGGATGCCGGCGCCGTAGGGCGTCCGGACGACCATCGGCGCGCTCCACTGCCCGCCGGCGGCGAGAGCACGGAGCGCCTGCTCTCCGTCGCGCTCGACGTCGAGCCGGACATCCTCTGGACGACCACCTCCCATATCCGCTACCTCTCGGAGAACGCCGAGGACGCCGTCGGCGTCGCCCCCGGCGACTTCGGCATCACGAAAGTCATCGGCGGCGCCGCGCCGGGCATCGCCAACCCCGAGATCCACGCGGAGTTTTACGACATCTGGAACGCGGACCTCGTTCGCGAGGCGATGGGCCTCGGCGACGTCCTCGGGAGTATGTGGGCCGAATGCGGGGAGGAAAACGGGATGCACTTCCACGCGCAGGGGTTCGTCCACCCCGAGCTGATCGACCCCGAGACCGAGGCGGCGAAGCCGTTCGAGGCCGGCGCCGAGGGCGAACTCGTCTACACCCACCTGCGCCGCGAGGCGACGCCGCTGCTCCGCTTCCGCTCGGGCGACTACGTGACGGTGATCGACACCGAGTGCTCCTGCGGGCGGACAGCCCCGAAGATCCGGGTCGTCGGCCGCGCCGACGATATGCTCATCTACAAGGGAATGAACGTCTTCCCCTAGGCGATCCGCGACGTCATCTCCGACGTCGAGGGCGTGGCCCCTCGGCTCCGCGTGGTCCTCCCCGAGGAGGGCAAGGTGAACTTCGAGGAGCCGATCTCGATCGAGATCGCCCGCGAGCCGGATAGCGACCGCGACGAGGCCGCGCTGGTCAACGAAGTCATCACCGAGGTCGGCGCCCAGCTGAAGGCGCGGGTCGACCCCACGGTCGTCGACGTCAACGACCTGCCCGGCGGCGAGTACAAGACCAAGCTCATCGAAGAGCGCGACGGGTGAGTCGATCGGGCGCCCCGACTCACCCGGTGGAGAGTGGTCGATGGGCAAGTAATTTTCTATTTAATTAAGTAAATTTTATCAATATTTGTTTTTATCATATATTTAATGCTACTTCTTACGATGCCAATGTGGATCAAGTTCGGTCTTAAAGATCAGCTGAGCGATTTTCTGAAAAATAATAAATTTGATAAGTATGGTAAAATAGTATATTCTGTTAGTGTTATTATGGCGCATTCGACTGTTACGCAGTGTCGCCTCGTCCATCAGGACGGGGTCTGTTCGGGGCCGGGCAAAGTCCATCCGCCGTCACGCGAGCAGATCAGCGACCCCGGCGTCGAACGCCACGTGTATCCTCCGACGGGCCCGCGCCCCTGACGAAGCGGACGCTGATAGCCGGAGGGAACGCCTCGCGGCATATCGCGGTCAGTACTGCGCGGAGCGGATCACGACCCCGCCGGGAGTTCGACGGCGAAGACCGCGCCCGGACCGTCGCCCTCGCCGATGTCGTCACTCACCTGAGAGTGGTTGACGATTTTCGCTCGATATGTGCGGGTTGTCTCCAGCATCGGACTGTGTTCATAAGCACTTATGAAAAATCAAATTTTAAAAATAACGACCGGGGCGTGGAATATCCGGTAGTGCCATCGGCGGTGGGTTGTGTAGGAATTGTTGGCTGTATCCCCGCCCTGAAGCGCGGGGTTTTAGCCTTGTAACTTTCATAACAGCCGTGCTGGACCGACAAGCAAGCACTACTCTAATACGCCACCCGGCCGAACCGAGGCTATGGTCAACTACCGGTACGCCGGCGACGCCCACGAGCGGCTGTTCGCCTCGTATCAGGACGACTCGGACCCGTTCCCGACGAACGTGACGGCGTGCTTCCCCGACCGGGAGCACCGACGCGAGGAGGTCGCGCTCCTCCAGGAGCTGCTGTTTCCCACCTGCTGGAACGCCCCCGAACTGGTCCGCGACGAGCTGGCGGTCCTCGACCAGCTCGACGACCTCGGGACGCTCGTGAAGGCCGGGATCTGCCCGTACACCGACGGCCGGCCCGACGAGACGGTCTCGGCGCTCATCGACAGCCTGCCGCGGATCCGCGACGTCCTGAAGCGGGACGTCGAGGCCGCCTACAAGGGCGACCCCGCGGCGAAGACGTATATGGAGATCATCCGGTCGTACCCCGGCTTCCTCGCGATCTCGGTCCAGCGGGTCGCCCACGTCCTCTACGACATCGGCGCGCCCGAGTACGCACGCGAACTGACCGAGTACGCGAAGACCCAGACCGGGATCGACATCCACCCGGGCGCCGAGATCGGCGAGTACTTCTTCGTCGATCACGGCACCGGCGTCGTCATCGGTGAGACCGCGACCGTCGGCGAGTGGGTCCGCCTGTACCAGGACGTGACCCTCGGCGCGCTCCACTTCGAAGAAGAAGAGGGCCAAGAGCACGCGCTCAAGAAGGGGTACAAGCGCCACCCCGACATCGGCGACCACGTCGTCATCGGCGCCGGCACGAAGGTGCTCGGGGACATCACCGTCGGCGACCACGTGAGCATCGGCGCGAACTCCTGGATCACGGAGGACGTCCCGGACCGGACGAAGGTCTACATCAAGGACCACCCGACACAGGAGCGGAAGCGCTACGACTGATCGCGGTCACTCCTCGAACTCGATGGTCGCGATACGGTGCCGCGGCCGTTCGTCGTCGTCGTTCTCGTACTTGTAGTCGACGCCCTCGTCCTCGTCGACCGTCGCGGTGTGGGAGCCGTCGCAGAACGGCTTGTCGTCCGAGAGCCCGCACCGGCAGACGTAGATGTCGCCGTCGTGGTCGTCGGGGTCGATGACGTCGGGGCCGTTCGCATCGTGTGTGACTTCGCGTGACATCGTGTAGCACACGTATCGCCACCCAGTTATAGTTCGTGGGCGACGCGCCCGTGACGAAAAACCGAAGCCCCTCGGTCGCGTGCGGTCGCCTATGTCGAACGACCAGACGCTCGTCAGCGACGTGATGTCGACGGCGCTCGTGACGATCAGCCCGGACGCGACGCTCGTAGAGGCGGCAGCGCGGATGCGCGAACACGACATCAACGCGCTGTTGGTGCCGTCGACGGAGATCGCGATCGTGACGAGCACGGACGTGCTCGACGCGGTCGCGCGGGAGCTCGACCCCGCCGAGGTCAGCGTCGGCGACGTGATGACCAGGTCCGTCGAGACGGTCACGCCCGACCTGCGGCTCACCGAGGCCGCGGCGATGATGGAGAACTTCGGCTTCAGCCACCTCCCGGTCGTCGACGACGACCTCGTCGGGATGGTCTCGTCGACCGACATCACCGCGCAGCTCTCCTGAGATGGACGTCGTCTCCGCACTCCGAGCCCAGGAAGGCGTCACCTGCGTCGTCGGAGCGGGCGGGAAGAAGACGACGATGCGGACGCTCGCGGTCGAACTGGGCCGAGCGGTCGTCACGGCGACGGTCCGGATCCCGATCTTCGACGACTGGGCGGGCCGCGTCGTCGTCACCGACGATCCCGTCGCGGCCCTCAGAGAGGCCGAGGGCGACCCCGACGCGTGGCCGCTCGGCGTCGTGCCCGAGCGCGAGCGCGAGGACCGCTACCTCGGCTACGAGCTCGACGCGATCGACGGTCTCGCCGCGCGGGACGTCCCGGTACTCGTGAAGGCCGACGGCGCGCGGATGCGGCGGTTCAAAGCCCCGAACGAGCGGGAGCCGCGGATCCCCGGGTGCGCGGACACGGTCGTCCCGATCGCGAGCGCCCACGTCGTCGGCGAGCCGCTCTCGGAGGGGCTGGTCCACCGGGTCGAGGAGGTCGCGTCGCTTACGGGGCTCGAACCGGGCGAGGAGATCCGGCCCGCGGACGTCGCGGCGGTGCTCGCGAGCGACGAGGGCGGGCTGAAGGGGGTGCCCGACGGCGCGACGCCGATCCCGCTCGTTAACATGGTCGACGACGACGCCCTCGAAGCGAGCGCGCGCGAGATCGCCGCCGAGATCCACGAGCGCGCCGACGTGCCGCGGGTCGTCCTCGCGGAGATGCGGGCCGACGAGCCGATCGTCGACGTGGTCTAACGTCTGTCCCCGCGGAGGCGCTCGACGGCGCGGTCGAACTCCTCGCGGGTGTTGAGGTTCTCGAAGGTCTCTACCGACGTCACCCGCTCGATCTCCTCGCGGTCGAGGACGACCTTCTCCAGGTCCGAGAGCGGCGCGACGATCCGGCTGTCGTCGCGTTCGAGCGCCCGGAGGCAGGCCTCGCGCATCGGGGCGGCCCGGTAGACCGCCTGCGTCGTCTGGAACCACTCGTCGAGGCGCGGGACCGCGGCGTCGTGGCCCGCGGCCCGCTCGAAGAGGTGCTCCGCGAACGCGGGGTCGACGAACGGCATGTCGCAGGCGACGACGAACGCGTACTCCGCGGAGACGGCCTCCAGGCCGCGGGCGATGCCGGCCATCGGACCCGCGTCGGGCTCGCGGTCGACGGCGAACGCCGGGTCGACCTCGGCGTCGGCGAACGCGTCGTTGATGGCGTCCTCCTGATCCGATCGGCAGTTAATCACGACCTCGTCGACGACGCCCGCGACGCGGTCGACCACCCGGCGGATCATCGGCGTCCCGGCGAGGTCGGCGACGGCCTTGTCGCGGTCGCCGAAGCGGGTCGAGCGACCGCCGGCGAGGACGAGTGCGGCGCGCATAGGAGCGCTTTCCCGTCCGGCGCAAAGAAGCTGACGAGCCATTCCCCGGCGCACACAGCGGAGCGCATTTATCCCGCGGGCGAGTGCTTCCGAGCGATGCGGGAGGACGCGTGATGCGGGAAGACGAGCTCGCGACGGCCGTGGTCGAGCACTTCGAGGCCGCCTTTGACGACGCCGAGATCAGCCTCGAAGAGCCCTACGACCACTACGGCAACCGCGGGGCCGTCGACGTGTACGTCCGCACGGCGCCGCCCGAGCGCGTGTCCTATCTCGTCGAACTGAAGGCCGACCCCGCGGTGCGGATGGCCTCGGGCGCGAACGAGATCCTCCGGCAGTACCGGCGGATGGAGCGGTACTTCTACGCCGACGACGCCCACGACCTCCGGACGCGGCTCGCCCGCGACGGGCCCGGCGTCCACCTGCTCCTGCTCTTCGCGCCGACCCGGAAGTGCGTCGAACACGTCTTCGAACACCGGCGCCTCTACGGCTCGGTCGATCCCGACCTGACGATCGACGGCGTCGACGCCGAGCGCAAGGTCGCCTTCCTGGTCAATCTCGACGACGCGGCCTCGGGCGGGCTCGGCTTCCTCTCGGTCAACGGCGAAGTCGGCGTCGACTCCCCCGCGTTTCTGAAGGCGGTCCCCGACGGGTCCCAGCTGGCGGCGGCGATCCGGGAGGCCGACATCGACCTCGAAGGCGCCGACGGGGGATCCGAGACGTCCTGACGCCGCTACCAGGCCCGCTCCAGGATGGCGACGATGGCTTCGGGAGTGGGATCGAGGCCGTCCGGCGCGACCGCCAGCAGGTCGTCGTCGTGAATCGCGGCCGCGACGTCGGGAAAGTCGGACTGATCGACCCCGTCGATGTCGCGGAGGCGGTTCGGGAGCCCCAGGTCGTCGCGGACGCCCGCGACGGCCTGGATGACCGCGCCGGCGGTCGCCTCCGGACCGCCGGTTGCGTCGACGCCGAGCGCCTCCGCCAGCAGGTCCCGGCGGCCGTCGATCTCGCTGAATAGGTAGCGGAGGACGTGCGGCGCGACGACACCGTGGATCGTGCCCTGGTGGACGTCGTACCCGTGGGAGAAGCCGTGGCCGAAGGCGTGGATGATCGACGCGCGGTAGCCCTCGCGCCCCGCGAGCCCGTACTGGACGGCGACGATCCCCGAGAGCACCTCCCGGAGCCGCGCCTCGTTCATCGGCTCGGCGCGGAGCGTCCCCAGCCCCGACCGGAGTAGTCGAAGCCCGCGAGCGGCCGTGCCGTCCGTGATCGGCGTCGCGAGCGGCGAGTAGAGCGCCTCGATTCCCTTGTCGAAGCCGTTCATCGCCGACGCGGTGAGGACCGAGGTGGGCGTCGTCCGATACAGGTCGGAATCGTAGAACAGCGCCTCCGGCATCAGGCGCGGATCCGAGACGCCGCCGCTCGGCGGGCCCTCGCCGGAGGACCCGGCGTCCGCTCCGTCCAGTTCGGTGCCGCGGTCGAGCGTGAGCGTCACGCCCGCCAGGTCCGAGAGGTCGGCGCCGGCCAGCGTAGTCGGCACGGCGACGACCGGGAGCGGCTCGCCCCCGTCCGAGACCGATAGCTCTCCCGTCTCGACCGCGCGTTCGGCCGTCGCCCGGGCGTCGTCGCCGTGTGACGACAGCGCGCCGAGGACCTTCGCGACGTCGAGGGTGCTCCCGCCGCCGACCGCGACGACGACGTCGACGTCGTGAGCGCGGGCCGTCTCCAGCCCTGCGAGCGCCGTTCCCAGGGTCTTCTCGGGCGTCGTCTCGGGGAACTCCGCGACCAGTCGGTCGCCGAGCCCCTCGCGGATCGGATCCACGACGGCGTCGGTCCGACCGACGGTCCTCCCGCTCACGAGCATCGCGCGGTCGCACCCCAGGCGGTCGAGTTCGTCGCCGAGGCGCGCGACGCAGCCCGCGCCGACGCGGATCGCGCCGGGGCGGAAGTCGAAGGTGAAGCCCTCGGTGGGTGTCATAGCAGCCTCTATGCCGGGATCCCCCAAAGGCCTACTCCCGCCACGGCGGCAGAATCCCACGGGCGAAAGTTTATGTCCGAACCCGGGACCAGGGCGCGCGTGCGGTGACCATCGCCCCGCGCCGTCCGCGGTTGTCCGGCACAACGACGCGGGGGCAGTTCGAGTGCCGGCTGTCCGCCCCTACTCCGCCGCTTCGAGCGCCGCGATCGCCTCGTCGAACGCCTCCCGCGCGAGGTCGTCCGCGTCCTCGCCCGGGTGCGCCTCGCGGACCGCGGCCAGCGCTTCCGGATCGCCCAGCTGTCCGAGGACGTCCGCCGCCCACGACGGATAGCCGTTGCCGCGGCCGCGGTCGAGCAGGTCACAGAGCTCGTCTCGGAGCCACTCGCGGGACACCAGCCCCGGCGAGTCCGCCTCCGCCAGCCCGACGACGAAAAGCAGGTACCGTGAGACGTTCCGATCGCTCCGGAGTCGCGTCGCCATCTCCTCGACGTGCGGAACGAAGAGCGACGGCTCCCGCTGCGCCACGCGAGCGAGCGCGTCGGTCGCGTAGACGGTCGCTCTGACGTGCGGCGAGCCCATCCACACCGCCGGCGCGGGGATCCCCTCGAAGTCGTCCGGATACGACGCGGCCGCCGAGAGCAGCGCCTCGACGTAGGGCGCGAAGAGCGCCGGCCGGTCGTAGAGGTGTTGCAGCGCCTTCGCGGCCGTCGATCGAGCCTCGCCGTCGTCCACGGAGAGCAGCGCGACGATCTGCGCCATCTCGTCGCGGGAGACGTCACCGGGGTCGCTCTCGGCCGCATCGAGCAGGTCTGACGCCATCGACCGCCGGTCGTCGACGCCGTCGGGGACGGACACCTCCGACGGCGACGGAGCAGTCTCCTCCTCGCGGGCGACGGACTGATCTCGGGCCGAATCGGATCCCTCCCCCGTCATCGTCCGAGATCCAGCGTCAGGTCGTGGGAGTCGATGATCGCGCGGTAGACCGCACGCTTGTCCATTCCCGTCTCGGCACAGAGGCGATCGATCTCCCTCCGCGTGAACTCGGGGCCGAGTTCGCGCAGGACCTGATGGAACGACGCCGAGTAGCGGGGCCGCCGGTCGTCGGTGCGCGCGATCAGCCCCGCGTCGACGAGCTCGTCGAGCACCATCTCGAAGTCGGGCTCGGTCGCCGGCGCGTCCGAGCGCACGCCGTACTCGTCGTGGCTCTCGAACTGGTAGAAGTGGTCCGCCGCCGAGCGGAGCGGCTCGTCGTCCTCCCCGAGGAACTCGTACACTTGGACGTGGGTGTCTTCGAGGGCCTCCGGGTCCGGGACCGGGAGGTCCGCCTCGAAGCGCCACAACAGCCCCTCGATCAGCTCGGGTTCGAGGTCGTATTCGTCGATCAGTTCCCGTGTGCGGTCGGTCACACGCCCACCTGGAACGGCGACACAATAAAAATACGGAGCAGACCGGCGGGACGGGAGACCGAACCGCGTAAGTTCCCGAACCGACTCGGAGCGGGTATGGAGGTCCTCGGCCGCCTGCTCGGACTCCTCGTGCTCTTGTTCGCCGGGACGGGTCTCCGTCGGGTCGGGGTCCTGGGTCCCACGCGCACCAAGCGGCTCAACGACCTCACGTACTACGTCGCGCTCCCGGCGCTCGTCTTCGTCTCGACGTACGACCGGGCGATCGGGGACCTGCTCACGCCGGCGCTCGTCGCCGGCTCCCTGGCGGTGCTCATCGGGACCGCCGGCGTCGCGTGGCTGCTCCACCGGAACCGCGTCGATCGGGACCGCCGGGGCGTCGCGATCGTCCAGTCCTACCACTCGAATCTGGGCTATCTCGGCCTGCCGCTCATCGCCGCGACGTTCAGCGGCGACGTCACCGCGGTCGCGAGCGTCGTCCTCGGCGTCGTCTCGCTGACGCAGGTCCCGCTGACGATCGCCGTCCTGACGGGGATCAACGGGGCCGGGGCGTCGATCGGCGACGAGCTGACGGAGTTGGTCCGGAGCCCGGTGTTGCTGACGCTCGTGCTCGGGCTGACGGTCGGCTCGGTCGGCGTCTCGGTGCCGGGGCCGCTGACCGTCGGCCTCGACGCGCTCGGGTCCCTGGCGCTCCCGCTCGCGTTGCTGTGCGTCGGCGCGTCGCTCCAGTTCGAGCTCCCCGACGGCGACCTCGGAACGAGCGCGGCGGTCGTCGCCCTGAAGATGGCGTGGATGCCGGCGCTGGCCTGGGCCGTGTTTTCCACGCTGGATGTCGGCGCCGCCGCGTTCACCGCCGCGGTCGTGATGCTCGGGATGCCGACGGCCGTCTCGACGTACGTGTTCGCGAACGAACTCGGCGGCGACCCCGAGTTCGCCTCGCTGAACGTCTTCCTGACCACTCTCGCCTCGGTCGGGACGCTCTTCGTGCTCATTCAGACCGTCGGGTGAGCCCGACGAGCCGGCCTCATAGTGATTACTCTCGTCGCTTCCCGCCGAACGCCGTCACTGGGGGTGGCGGGGGTAAACAGTGAGAGTACTCACTATCAGTCGTCGCCCCGCGGGAGTCGCCCGGAGACGGCGAGGTAGTCGCGGGCGAACACCGCGAGAGACGGCGCGAGCACGAGCGCCGCCAGCGGTCGGATCGCCGACAGGGACAGGACCGGCGCGAGGGCGAACGCGATGAACGCCATCTGGAGGCCGGCGAGCGGTCGCCGCAGGCGGCTCGGCGGGAGGTCGTAGACGGGCTTTCCGCGGCGCCGACGGAGGCCGCGGCCCAGTTTGAACAAGTAGCGCGCCGCCGAGAGCGACAGGTACCAGACCGGGAGCTGTCCCCAGAGGACGGCGACGACGGGCGCGAGGAGGAAGCCGGTGGTGTCGATCGCGAGGTCCAGTTTCGCTCCGAGCTCCGTCGTGCGGCCGCGACGGCGCGCCAGGAATCCGTCGACGGCGTCCAGCGCACACCCAGCGCCGTAGAGGATCGCCGGCGCCCACGCGACCGCGGGCGTCGGCGCGAGCAGTCCGAAGCCCGCGACGCCGGCGAACAGCGCGCCGCGGACGAGCGTCACGAGGTTCGGAAGCCCGAGCGACGCGTACGCGGCGGCGGTCGGCGCGGCGGCCTCGGCGGAGCGTTCCGGGCGATTCGCGTCCAGCCGGCGATACGTGAACGTCGCCTCGAACGCGAGGACGGCGAGGGCCGCCGCGAGCCAGCGGACGGTGGGCGACCGCGGCAGCACGCCGAAGTCGATCCCGATCGGGTCGGTCGGAGCGAGCGCGGGGCCGAGAGCGGCGGCGCCGCCCAGGGTCGAGAGCGCGAGGACGGCGACCGCGGCGACCCACTCGCGCCGGAGAGCCCGCGGCACTCGGTCGGCGGCGGTCACCGTTCGAACCCCGGGTCGGCGAGCGTCGCCAGCCGCTCGCGGTCCGCGTCGGTGAGGCGGAGTCGCACGGCCGCGAGGTTGTCGACGACGTGGTCGGGATCGTTGCTGGCCGGGATGGGCACGACGCCGCGGTCGACGTGGAACGCGAGCGCCGCGGCGGCCGGCGAGGCCTCGTGCGCGTCGGCGACGGCCGCCAGCGCGGGCTCGTCGAGCAGGCCCGGCGCCGACAGCGGCGAGTGCGCGAGCACGCGAATCCCCCGGGCGTGGCACGCCTCGATCAGTTCGGTCCGGGGGAGATAGGGATGGGACTCGATCTGCACGATCGCGGGCGGCACGCGCGCCGATTCGAGGATCGTCTCCAGGTCCGAGAGCGAGACGTTGCAGACGCCCAGCGTCCGCGTCAGCCCGCGGTCGACGAGCCGCTCCATCCGCGCCCACGTCTCGGCGAGCGGCACGTCGACGGCGTCGGGACCGCCGTCGGCGTCGGTCGGGAAGGTGAGCGCCTCCTGCTCGTCCGGCGGATGCTCGGCGAGCGCCCGGAGCGGACCCTGATAGCGCCAGGCGTCGGGCCAGTGGAGCAGGTACGAATCGAGGGCGTCGACGCCGAGTTCCGCGAGTGTGCCCTCGCAGGCCTCGGCGACGTGCTCGTGGTTCGTGTTCCAGACCTTGCCGAGCAGGAAGAGTCCCTCGCGGTCCGGCGCGCCGGGCGAATCGAGCAGGTCGCCGATCCGGGCCTCGTTGCCGTAGAGCTCCGCGGAGTCGAGGAGTCTGTAGCCGGCGTCCAGCGCCGTCGCGATCGAGTCGATGCGGTCGACGTAGTCGCCGCCGCGGTAGCGCGAGCAGCCGAAGCCGATCGGCGGGAGCCGGAGCGCCGCGTCGCGGTCGGGGGAACCGACTCCGCGAGCGACCGACTCTGCGGATCGATCGGCGTCTTCGAGCGGACGGACGGGCGGCGGCGAGCGCTCGGTCTCCAGCGCGGCCCGCGTCGAGTCGTCGGGATCGACGCCGACTGAGTCGCCCGTCTCTGCGGCGCGCTCGATCGCGTTACAGACGCCGACGACGTGGGCGGCGCGTCGCGCGCCCGCGGTCGTCGGCCCGTCGGCCGCGACGCGCGCTGCGAGCCGTTCCGGCCCGGCGAGGTAGGCGCGTTGGCGTCGCGGGGCCGGATGGGGCGCCGAGACGTAGGGCCTGCCGGCGCCGCCGACGGCGACGGTGTCGCGGTCGGCCGCGAGCGCGCCGCTGTCCGCGAGGTAGAGCGAGCCGTCGTCGCCGTGGAGTTCGAGGCTGTTGAACTCCCGACTCCGGTGGGGCGCATAGAGGCTCGCGGTCAGCCGGACGACGGGGCCGGACTCGAAGGCGAGCGTCGCCTCGACGTGCGCGGGACGCTCGGGCCGCCGGTCCTCGCGCGCGGTCCAGACGTCGAGCGCGTCCGCAGTTCGAACGCGATCGACCGGGCCGAACCACGTGACAAGGAGGTTCAGCGGGTACACGGCGCCGTCGTACAGCGGACCGACCGCGAGAAACGACTCCGGCGAGTCGTGCCACTCGGTCACGCGGCCAACGTGAGCGTGGGCGTAGCCGAGCCGGATCGGTCCGAGGCGGCCGTCGCCGAGGAGCCACCGCGCGTGTCGTTGGGCGTCGCAGCGGTGATTGATCGGCGCACAGCCGAGCGCGAGACCGCGTCGCTCGGCCGTCTCGACGAGGGCGAGCGCGCGGTCGGCGTCCAGGGCCAGCGGCTTCTCGCTGAAGACGTGCCGATCGCGAGAGAGGCACGCCTCGGTGACGTCCGCGTGGGCGGCGTGGCTCGTGAGATTCGCGACGAGCGGCGCTGATTCGGCGTCCAGCAGCGATTCGAGGTCGCCGTACGCGGTCGCGCCGTGGGCGTCGGCGAGCTCTTCGGCGCGAGCGACGTCGAGGTCACAGACGGCGGTCAGTTCGAGCGGGGACGCGTCGAGACCGGCGGCGTACTTCTCGGCCACCGCGCCCGCGCCGACGAACGCGCACTCCATCGGCGGCCGTTCGGACGGGGGCGACAAAAACGCGTGGGCGGATTCGGTCCGCTGGGAGACCAACAGTAATCACGCGGCCGACCCAACGGGCGGTATGGCGCGCGTGGCCGTCCTCCACAACACCCTCGACCTCCAGGGCGGCGCCGACGTGGTCTGTCTGTCGACCTGCGCGGCGCTCCAGGACGACCACGACGTGACGCTGTACACGCTGTCGACGACCGATCCGGCGGCGCTGGCCGAGCGGTTCGACGTCGGTCTCGATCCCGCGGGGCTTTCGGTCCGGTCGCCGCGGGGCGCAAGCGCGGTCGCGCGAGCGCTCTCCGCGGCGACGCCCGTGTTCGGACCGCAACTCCCCTTCCGGACCGTCCTCGTCCGTGCGATCTTCGAACGCGAGGCCGACCGCTACGACCTGGCGGTGAGCACCGCGAACGAGGTATCGCTGTCGATGCACTCGGTCCAGTACGTCCACTATCCGCAGTTCCGTGGGCACCGATCGGGCGAGACCGACGGAGACGGCGACGCCGGCAGACTGAACCGCCTGTGGAGTCGGCTGGCGGCCCCGACCGACGGGGATCTGAAATCGACGACGCTGCTTGCGAACTCCGCGTGGACCGCGGGCGTCGTCGAGCGGCGCTACGGCGTCGAAGCGACCGTCGTCCACCCGCCGGTCGCGCCGATCGATGGCGGCCGCCCGTGGCAGGAGCGGGAGAACGGCATCGTCGTGGTGGGGCGACTCGCGCCGGACAAGCGGATCCTCGATGCGGTCGAGGTCGTCGACGGCCTCCGAGAGCGGGGCCACGACGTCCACCTCCACTTGGTCGGCGCCGCGCCGCCGGCGTACCGACAGTACGTCCGAAGGGTCGAGGCGGCGGCCGGGGAGCGCTCGTACGTCGCCGTCGAGACCGACGTCCCGCGATCGCGGATCGAGGAGTTGCTCCGGACGCACCGCTACGGCCTGAACTGCAAGCCCGACGAGCACTTCGGGCTCTCGGTGGCCGAATACGTCGCGGGCGGGATGATCGCGTTCGCGCCCGACGGCGGGGGTCAGCGCGACGTCCTCGACGGTCGCGACGACCGGCTGTTCGCCGGGACGAGCGAGGCGATCGATCTCGTTTCGACCGCCATCGAGGAGGGGCATCGACCGCGACTCGCCACCGACCGATTCGCCCCGGAGCGCTTCCGGGACGCGCTCAGCAGCGCCGTCGAGCGGGCACTACATTGAAGTCGAACTGTGTCTATTGCGAACGTATGGCAACGAGCACGTCGACCGGCGGAACCCTCCGAACGGAGTCGCTCTCGGGACTGCACTGGCTCGGCATCGCGCTGGCGGCCATCACCGGCTTGCTGCACCTCGCACTGGGAGTCAGCTTCGTCTCCGGGTCGCTCGGGAGCGGGCTGGGCTGGGCGTTCATCGTCGCCGGCGTCGGCTTCCTCGGCGGGATCGCCGCGATCCTCCTGGACTACCGACGGCGACTCGTGTACCTCCTGGGGATTCCGTTTACGGCCGGACAGATCGTGATCTGGTACTTCGTCAACGCGCCGGACTTCTCGCCGCCGGGGATCGGGGATAAAATCGTCCAGGTGCTGTTCGTGGCCGTGCTGATCGTCCTCTATCGGCGATCGTAGGCGTCCGTCGGGCGGTCGCTATTCGATGTGGCCTTCTTGCCGGAGTTGGTCTGCGTCCTGCTCCGAGTAGCGCCACTCGATGTTGGCCTTCTCGTCCTGCCAGTCCCACGGCTCGACGAGGACGACGTCGCCCTCGTTGATCCAGGTGCGGTACTTCATTCGGCCGGGGATCCGGCCCATACGGTTTTTGCCGTCCGCACAGCGGACGCGTACGTGGTTGCCACCGTTGTGTTCCGTGACAGTGGCGAACAGCTCGTCTCCGTTGGGCATTCGAAGGTTTCGACGCCCTGTTTCCTCAGTCACAATTATAGTATGTCGGGAAGACGGATAAAGTACCGGGTCCGACGCGTGTAGCGGTATCGCGTGACTTGGTACCACGTGTTATACATAGTGCAATTTCATCTGTATTTTACATATATACTTCTTATATGTATTCGAGCTTCGCCGAGTATCTCCTCCGCAACACAATTCCTAAGCCTGTTTGCAATAATGTATGAATATGTTTCAAATGTACAAGACAACGCGGGCGTATCACGCGAGTATCCCTCAATGATGACAGGGGAGTCGGCGGACAAATCGAGCGAGGAAAGAAACACAGACCCGTCAGCGGAAGAGGCGACCGACGCAAGCCCGTACGTCGGAACCGGCCTGCTGGACGAGGCGATGGGGCCGAGTTCGGCGATGGCGCACCTGTACCGCGGCGAGATTCACCGGATGAAACTCTGGCGCGAGCGTCTGGACAAGACGACGAACTGGGCCGTCGTCGTGATCGCGGCGATCGTCACCTGGGCCTTCTCTAGCCCCGACAATCCGCACTACATCATCCTCATCGGCGTGGCCACGCTCGTCGTCTTCCTGCTGATCGAAGCGCGTCGCTACCGGGGGTACGACATCTGGCGGACGCGTGTGCGCACGATACAGGAGAACGTCTGGGCCTACGGCCTGGATCCGGACGGCGGACTCGCCGACGAAGCGTGGCGGCAGCACCTCGGCGAAGACTACCGAACGCCGACGGTAAAGATCACCGCCGAGGAGGCGGTCGCCCACCGACTGCGACGGGTCTACCTCCCGCTGTTTGTGGTGTTGCTCGCGGCCTGGCTGGTCCGCATCACGGTGTTCTCACCGCGGGACTGGATCGGGGCCGCCGCCGTCGGGATGGTCCCCGGCGCCGTCGTCGTCGGGGTTGTCGCCGCCTGCTACGTCGTGGGCGCGGTCGTCGCGCTTCGCCCGCGGACCTGGCACGCGGAGGCCGAACTCCGGACCGAGGACCTGCGGAAACGGCGGTGACCGACGTCGTCCGATGGGGATCGAATCCGAGCGTCGTCGCGGGAGTACCCTCGTCGGCGGTCGCAGTTGGTGAGACGCTTTCCCGGTCGGATGTGCCCGCCGCAAGAAATTGTTTTCCGAAACCGAAAGAGTGCTTGGCTACAACCGAGACGTTGTTTTTGACTTAGACAATTTTATCAAGATGAAAGAAGCACCTATGGGTGTATGACCTGGTCAAATCAGGACTGGTGGCCGAATCTGTTGCGGCTGGATATTCTCGACGACAACGCCGCAGACCTCAATCCGTACGGCGAGGACTTCGACTACGCCGAGGAGTTCCAGAAGCTCGACCTCGAGGAGGTGAAGGCCGACATCCAGGAAGTGATGATGTCGCCCCAGGAGTGGTGGCCGGCCGACTACGGCACCTACGGGCCGCTCTTCATCCGGATGGCCTGGCACAGCGCCGGGACGTATCGAACCCTCGACGGCCGGGCCGGTGCGTCCGGCGCCCTCCAGCGCCTCCCGCCGGAGAGCAGTTGGCCGGACAACGTGAACCTCGACAAGGCCCGCCGCCTGCTGCAGCCGGTCAAGCAGAAGTACGGACGGAAGCTCTCGTGGGCCGACCTGATCGTGCTCGCCGGGAACGTCGCCCTGGAGACGATGGGCTTCGAGACGTTCGGCTTCGCCGGCGGTCGCGAAGACGAGTACAAGTCCAACGAGGCCACCGAGTGGGGTCCCGAGACCGAGTTGGAGACGACCTCCCCCGAGCGCTTCAAGGACGGCGAGGTCGGCGATCTCAAGGACCCGCTCGCGAACACCGTGATGGGCCTCATCTACGTGAACCCCGAAGGCCCCTACGGCGAGCCCGATCTCGAAGGGTCGGCGGCGAACATCCGCGAGGAGTTCTCCCGGATGGCGATGAACGACGAGGAGACGGTCGCACTCATCGCCGGCGGCCACACCTTCGGGAAGGTCCACGGCGCCGACGACGAGACGGAAGTCGGCCCCGAGCCCGAGGCGGCGCCCATCGAACAGCAGGGCCTCGGCTGGGACCACGACTTCGAGAAGGCCGGGATGATCACGAGCGGTATCGAGGGGCCGTGGAACGCGACGCCGACCCAGTGGGACACGGGCTACGTCGACAACCTCCTCGAGTACGAGTGGGAGCCACACAAGGGCCCCGGCGGCGCGTGGCAGTGGCGCCCCGCCAGCGAGGAAGAGCGCGAGGACATCGAGAAGGCGCCGTCCGCACAGGACTTCGACGAGTCCGCAGACCCGATGATGCTGACGACGGACGTCGCCCTGAAGCACGACGAGGACTACCGCGAGGTCCTCGAACGCTTCCAGGAGAACCCCGAGGAGTTCCAGCAGGCGTTCGCGAAGGCCTGGTACAAGCTCCTCCACCGCGACATAGGTCCGAAAGAGCGGCTCCTCGGTCCCGAGGTCCCGGACGACACCTTCGTCTGGCAGGATCCGATCCCCGACGCCGACTACGACCTGATCGGCGACGAGGAGGCCGCCGAGCTCAAAGCGGAGATCCTCGATTCGGACCTCTCCGTCTCGCAGCTCGCCAAGACCGCGTGGGCGTCGGCGTCGACCTACCGCGACAGCGACAAGCGCGGCGGCGCGAACGGCGCTCGCATCCGCCTCGAACCCCAGCGGAGCTGGGAGGTCAACGAGCCCGCGGAGCTCGAAACCGTCCTGGAGACCTACGAGGAGATCCAGGCGGCGTTCAACGACTCCCGCTCCGACGACATCCGCGTCTCGCTCGCGGACCTGATCGTCCTGGGCGGCAACGCGGCGGTCGAGCAGGCCGCAGCCGACGCCGGCTACGACGTCGAAGTGCCGTTCGAGCCGGGGCGCACGGACGCCACCCAAGAGCAGACCGACGTCGAGTCCTTCGAGGTCCTCGAACCGAAGGTCGACGGCTTCCGGAACTACCTCGGTAACGCCGCCGAACTGGACGACCTCTACGACACGCCCGAAGAGCGGCTGGTCGACAAGGCGGAACTGCTCAATCTGTCGGTGTCCGAGATGACGGTCCTGGTCGGCGGGATGCGCGCGCTCGGTGCCACCTACGGCGACTCCGACCGCGGCGTCTTCACCGACGAGCCGGGGACGCTCACCAACGACTTCTTCGTGAATCTGCTCGATATGGATTACGAGTGGGAGTCGGTCTCGGAGAACGACGAGGTCTTCGAGGTCCGCGACCGCGAGACCGGCGAGGTCGAGTGGGAGGCGACCCGCTTCGATCTCATCTTCGGCTCGAACGCCCGGCTCCGCGCGATCGCCGACGTCTACGGCGCCGAGGACGGCGAAGAAGAGTTCGTCGAGGACTTCGTCGAGGCCTGGAGCAAAGTGATGCAGCTCGACCGCTTCGACCTGGAGTAACGCCGCTCCCGGCGGTCCGTACGGATTTTTTCGTCCCAGTCGTTGAACGAGCCGCGGCTCCCCGAAGAGGCCGGGACCGTCGCTCCCGGAACAGCGAAAAACGTTTATAGACACTATCGGCAAGGTAGAGACGAACGATTTCGTCCGCCCGGGCGCGTCGGCGTCGCCGACGGCGACCCACCAGGGCGATCCCGACGGTACGGGCCACTGATTTTGGTGGTACCTGCCCACGGCTTTCCAGATATGTATGACCACTAACGACACCACGGACCCGCTCGAAACGGTCAGCGAACGGCTCGAAGAGGAGATCCCCGACGACCTCGTCGTCTCTCGGGTGGCCTACGAGGGGCCGGAACTGGTCATCTACACCGAGACGCCGCGGAAGTTCGCCGAGCGCGACGGGCTGATCCGACAGCTCGCCAGCACGCTGCGCAAGCGGATCACGGTGCGGCCGGCCGCGGGGACGCAGCTGGACCCCGCCGAGGCGAAGCCGAAGATCCTCGAACTGATCCCCGAGGAGGCCGGGATCACGAACCTCCAGTTCTACCCCGCGACCGGGGAGGTGCTGATCGAAGCCGAAAAGCCCGGCCTCGCCATCGGACGCCGCGCGAGCACGCTCCGGGAGATCACCCAGGAGGTCGGCTGGACGCCCGAGGTGCTCCGGACGCCGCCGATGGAGTCCTCGACGGTCGAGAACGTCCGCAACTTCCTGATGCAGGAACGGGACGACCGCCGGGACTTCCTCGAACGCGTCGGCCAGCGGATCCACCGCGAGCCCGACACAGAGACCGACTGGGTCCGCGTGACCACCCTCGGTTGCTGCCGGGAAGTCGGCCGCGCGAGCTTCGTCCTCAGCACGCCGAACACGCGCGTACTCGTCGACTGCGGCGACAAGCCCGGCGCCGAGGGCGAGGTCCCGTACCTCCAGGTCCCCGAGGCGAACCCGATCGCCGACCTCGACGCGGTGGTCCTCACTCACGCGCACCTCGACCACTCCGCGTTGCTGCCGCTCCTGTTCAAGTACGGGTACGACGGCCCAGTCTACACGACCGAGCCGACCCGCGACCTGATGGGGCTGCTGCAACTGGACTACATCGACGTCGCGGCCAAGGAGGGTCGGACGCCGCCCTACGACTCCGAGATGGTCCGCGAGGAGCTCAAGCACACGATCACGCTCGACTACGGCGACGTCACGGACATCGCGCCCGACATCAAGCTCACGTTCCACAACGCGGGCCACATCCTCGGATCGGCCGTCTCGCACTTCCACATCGGCGATGGCTTCCACAACGTCGTCTTCTCGGGCGACGTCCACTACACCGACACGCGACTGTTCAACGGCGCCTCGAACGACTTCCCGCGCGTGGAGACGCTGGTGATGGAGTCGACCTACGGCCAGCGCGACGACTACCAGACCGACCAGGAGGACTCCGAGCGCAAGCTGATCCAACTGATCAAGGAGACCCACGACCGCGGCGGGAAGGTCGTGATCCCGGCGTTCGCGGTCGGGCGCTCCCAGGAGCTGATGCTCGTCCTCGAAGAGGCGATGCGCGAGGGCGACCTCCCGACCGTGCCGATCTACCTCGACGGGATGATCCGCGAGGCCACGGCGATCCACACGGCGTACCCGGAGTTCCTCCGGGACGGCCTCCGCGATCGGATCCTCCACGAGGACGAAAACCCATTCCTGGCAGAGCAGTTCCAGCAGGTCGACGGCGGCCAGGAGATGCGCGAGGAGGTCGCGGGCGGCGACCCCTGTATCATCCTCTCGACGTCCGGGATGGTCACCGGCGGCCCGATCATGTCCTGGCTCGAACTCCTCGGAGCGGACGCGGCGAACCGGCTCATCTTCGTCGGCTACCAGGCCCAGGGGACGCTCGGCCGCCGCATCCAGAGCGGGCGCCGGGAGATCCCGTTCAGCGACCGGGGCGGCCGCAGCGAACAGCTGACGCTCCGGCTCGACGTCGAGTCCGTCAGCGGCTTCTCCGGTCACGCCGACCGGAGCGGCCTGGAGAACTTCGTCGGGACGATGAACCCCCGTCCCGAAGAGGTGCTCTGCGTCCACGGCGACGAGGCCGCAACCGATCAGCTCTCCTCGGGGCTCTACCAGAAGTACGACCTCCGGACGTACGCCCCGCGGAACCTCGAGACGTTCCGGTTCGACTGATAGCGATTACTCTCACCGTTTACCGCCGACCGCACCCCTCGGTGACGGCGTTCGGCCGGAAGAGACGGGAGTAATCGCTATGAACGGCGGGCGAGGCCTCCGAAGTCGCCGCGAAAACGGGAAGAAAGACCGGACCGGGAGCGTCAGTCCCGTTCAGCCTTCGACGGCCAGTTCGGCGTCCTGGGGCTGATCGTACTTCTCTTCGAACTCGCTGATGAGCTGGCCCATCTTCGCGTACCAGTCGTTGAGCATCCGCTGCATACTGTCGGCGATCCGCTCGGCGTCGGTCGGCGAGTAGACGTGGTAGTAGCCGCCCTGCTCGTAGTTCACCTGCTCCTTCTGGATGAACCCCGCCTTGAGCAGGCGCTGGATCGAGCGGTAGGCCGTCGAGCGCTCGCGGTCGACGATCTCGGCGATCTCGTCGACCGTCAGCGGCTCGTCGGCCTGCACCAGGACTTGGAAACACTGCTTGTCGAGTTGCTTGAGCCCGTGAAAACACTCCAGGAGACCTTCGCACTCCATATCCCGCTGGAGTTGCTCGGACATCGAGTCTGGCATTTTATCTGCCGAACCGTACGGACTGTTGGCTTATAAGGCTTGTTCAGACACTTCACAATTCTGTGGAACGACCCCGCGTGCCTGCCCGCGAGCGGCGATTCGGGAACGAGGCCGGAGCGCGGGAGCGGGGATCGACCGCGGTTCGATCCGACCCGTCGCCGCGTCCTTTGATAGTGATTACTCTCGTTTCTTACCGCCGAACGCCGTTACCGGGGGTGGCGTTCGGCGGTAAACAGTGAGAGTAATCACTATGAGTCGATGGCGGCGGGGGTTCCGAGCCGGCATCTGATCGGGGCGTGCGAAATCGACACGCTCGGCGAGTCAGTAGTCGTGATCTGTCGTGTAATGATTCCGAACGATACGAGAGAGATACCGGCGATGATTCCCCTCTCATCGAACCGAATCTATCCGACCTGCCCGCGCCCGAACGCTCGCACGTCGTCCGATTCCGGCGCCGGATAGCACGCATAACTTATCTCAAACCATACGTGGGATACCCGGATATAGTATTGTGCGTCGAACCCAATACCGTTAAGTGAACGCGTCGGCTACGGTTCGCTGCGCAGAAATCCATGAAGTTCACAAGATCGCACGCAGGTGGTTTCGATGTTCGGGCTTGAGAGCGTCGCCGGTCCGTTCGGGGCGGCGCTCCTGATCGGCGTCGTACTCGTCGAGGCGCTGCTGCTGTACGTCGGGTACGGATTGCTGGAGGGCGCGTTGGGGCCGACGATCGCCCGCGCCATCCGGGGTGACTGACCGATGGAGATACTCGGCGTCGCCGCGGGTCTGTTGGCGATGTTCGCGGGGTTCGGCGTCCTGATCGGTCTGCTCTTCGGCTTCTTCGGGATGGGCGGGTCGTTCCTCGTCACCCCGGCGCTGCTCGTGATGGGGTATCGGACCGACGTCGCGGTCGCCTCGGGGCTGGCCTTTGTCTTCGGGACGTCCGTGATCGCGACGCTGAAACACCGCGACCTGGGGCAGGTCGACTACAAACTCGGCGCGCTGATGATCGCCGGGACGACCGCCGGCATCGAGGTCGGAAAGATCGGGCTGCACTGGCTCCAGGACCTCGGGCTGGCGAACACGGTCGTCAGCGTCGCCTACGTGGCGCTCCTCGGCGGGATCGGCGTGTTCATCACCTACAACGCGCTGCGGGGCGACGGCGACGGCGGCGTCAGCCACGACGCCGAGATGGACGCCGAGGAGGCCGCCGAGGACATCCCCGAGATCGCGAAGAAGATCCAGTCCTACCGGGTGCCGCCGATGATGTCGATCAAGGGCGGCCTCCGCGTCTCGCTGTGGATGATCCTCGGCGTCGCGTTCGCGACGGGGCTTTTGTCGGGGTTCCTCGGCGTCGGCGGCGGCTTCATCCGGATGCCCGCGCTGTTCTACCTGATCGGCGTCCCGGTGCCGGTCGCGGTCGGGACCGACCTGTTCGAGATCGTCTTCTCGGGCGGGATCGGGAGCTTCCTCTACGCGATGGACGGCGCGGTCGACCTCGCGATCGTCGTCCCACTCTTGGCGGGGAGCGCGCTCGGGGCCCGCCTCGGCGCCGCCGCCACGAGCCTCGTCGACGAGGACGACATCAAGGTCTACTTCGGCGTGATGCTCCTGCTCGGGTCGGTCGCCGTCGCAGTCCGCGAGGTGGGAGGGATAGTCGAGATGCCCGTGCTCAACGCGGTCTCGCTCGCGATCATCGTCGGCGCGGCGGTGCTCGTGAGCAGCGCCGTCGTCGTCAGTGCGATCCGCGAACTCCGCGCGACGGAGCCCTCGGGCGCGGCGCGGTCTGCCGACTGACCGGCGAAGGGATCGACGGGGGCGGAAAAGAGAACTGCGAAAGTCACGGTCCGGACGGACCGATCCGGAGAGTTACTTGTTGTACGATTCGGGGATCAGCACGACGCCGTGGCGGCCGACGAACCGGCTGACCACGTCGCCGATCCGGTCGTAGACCGCGGAGATCGACGTCCCGGGGAGGTAGAAGTCGGTCTCTGTCGTTCCGTTCGGTTTGGGTTTGCTTACTGTCGCCATCGTGTATTCCGTTACGTACCGCACCCCTATGAGACTTAGTTAGGACTCGTTCGGGTATTTTTATTCTTCATCCATAATTTGTAGCCTTTTTTGATTTTAGTATAGAAATGGCGTCTCCGACGGTCCATATCTATAATTCATGAATGACCACTCAGCCGGAGAGCACCTCGACGAGGTTCCCCTCCGGGTCCCGCACGAAGAAGATCGTCGTGCCGGACTCTGTGGTCTGGGGGTCGCTTACGGTCTCGACGTCGTCCGGCAGGGACTCGTAGCACGCCTCGACGTCGTCGACCACGAGGCCGACGTGCGCGGCCCCGGCGGTGTCGATCCGCGGCTCCCCCTCCGGCTCGCCGGTCGAGTCGTAGGAGACGAGTTCGAGGCGGGCACCGCCGGCGTCGAGGTGTGCGAAGTCCGCGCGCGCACCGTCGACGCCGACGCCCGTGGCGAAGGCGTCGCCGCCGACCGAAAAGCGCGAGAGGACCTCCAGGTCGAAGGTGTCGCGGTAGAACGCGAGGGCGCGGTCGAGGTCCGAGACGGTCAGGCCGACGTGGTGGGCGGTGGGCTCCATACCGGCGTTCGAGCGCCCGCTCCCAAAGCACCACCGGACGCCGGCCGCGAGCGGGTCCGCGAGGGACGTCTTACGGGAGGTCGACGGCGACGCCCGATCGCTCGCTCGCGGCCGCGACGGTGTTGTAGAGCAGCATCGCGACGGTCATCGGGCCGACGCCGCCCGGCACGGGCGTGATCGCGCTGGCCTTCTCCTTGGCGCTATCGAAGTCAACGTCGCCGACGAGACGCGGCCCCCGCTCGGTCGCGGACACGCGGTTGATCCCGACGTCGACGATGACCACGCCCTCGGCGAGCATCTCGCCGTCGATCAGTTCGGGCTCTCCCGCGGCCGCGATTAGAATGTCCGCCGTCCGGGTCTTCGCCGCGAGGTCCTGCGTTCGTGAGTGACAGACGGTCACAGTCGCGTCGCCGCCGGGCGCGCGCCGGAGCAGGAGGTTCGCCGTCGGCCGCCCGACGACGTTCGAGCGGCCGACGACGACCGCGTCCTTGCCGGCCGGGTCGACGTCGTACGCCCGGAGGAGCTTCTGGATCCCGTGGGGCGTGCAGGGCCGGTACCGCGGCTCGCCGGCGACGAGGCGGCCGACGTTCTCGGGGTGGAAGGCGTCGACGTCCTTCTCGGGGCGGATCCGCCGGAAGACCTCGCGCTCGTCGACGTGGTCCGGCAGCGGGAGCTGCACGAGGACGCCGTCGACCGCGTCGTCGTCGTTCAGTCGGTCGATGCGGTCGAAGAGCGCCGCGGCCGACGCGCCGGAGTCGATCTCGTGGTGGTCGCTTTCGATCCCCAGCTCCGCGCACGCCTGCCGCTTCATCGTGACGTAGGTCTTGCTCGCGCCGTCGTCGGCCATCCGGACCGTCGCCAGTCGCGGCGTGACTCCGGCCCCGTCCAACGTGGCGACGCAGTTCCCGAGGGCCCCCCTGACCCGCTCGCTGACTTCGGTCCCGTCGATCGTGATCGCCTCTGATTCCTGTTGCATCGTTCGGAGTCGCCGTCGCTCCCTCGTCGCTTCGCCGTGTACCCGACACGGGAGGCTCTGTCGGTCCAAAGAGCCCGTCGGTCATACTTGATCCCGATTAATAGTCAACCTCTTGAAGTGCGGTGGGCCGATCCGGACCGAGAGCGCGCGGTGGCGATCCGACCGCGCGGTCGGTTCTCCGACGCCGCCCCGACAAAACCGCCGTTCACGCAAGGCTTTTGCCCGACTCGACGCTACGGTCGACTCGACAGTTCCGGGGCGCGCGATGTGACCCCGGTGGAGGAAGCCGTTCCAGATGAGTGATATAACGGTCGTCACCGAGCGAGCAGCGTTCGTCGAGACGGCGGCGTCGGCGCCGTCGGAGGCCCGCGTCCCCGTGGAGGTCCGGGTCGCCGTCGCGGACCCATTCGAGGCGTACCGCCGCGTCCGCAGTCCCGACACCGACGGAGTCTACCTTGAAACCACGGGCGGACAGTCCGGCTGGGGGTACTTCGCCGTCGATCCGATCGAGCGGATCCAGGTCGACGAGCCCGACGGGGGCGGACCCGCCGACGCGGGAGGGACCGAGGCCGAGAGCGACTCCGAGACCGGGGACGCGGGCGCGGTCGCCATCCCGACGCCGGAGAGCCCGACCGTCGACGCGATCGACGGGCTCCTCGACCGCGAGCAGTTGGTCCGCGGCGACTGCGAGGTCCCCTACCCCTGCGGCGCGTTCGGCTGGCTCTCCTACGACGTCGCACGGGAGCTCGAAGACCTGCCCGACACGACCGAGTCGGACGGGCTCCCGCGGCTCCAGCTCGGCGTGTTCGACCGCGTGGCCGCCTGGGAGGAGCCGCGCGCCGAGGGCGAGCCCGTCGAGCTCCGCGTGACCGCCTGCCCGGTCGTCGGCGACGACCCGGAAGCCGCCTACGAGGCCGGCCTGGCCGGCGCGAAGGACCTCGCGGAGTCGGCGGTGAACGGCACGCCCGCGGCGGTCTCGCCGCCGGTCGACGCCGACAGCGCGGTCTTCGAGAGCGAGTGCGGCGAGGCGGCCTTCGCCGACCGCGTCCGTGCGATCAAGCGGTACGTCCACGACGGCGACACCTTCCAGACGAACGTCTCGCACAGATTAGTCGCGCCCGCGGCGGTCCACCCGGTCGAGGCGTTCGACGCGGTGCGGCGGGTGAACCCCGCGCCGTACTCCGGTCTCTTGGAGTTCCCGGGCGTCGATCTCGTCAGCGCGAGCCCCGAACTCCTCTTGGAGGTCGAAGGCGACCGCCTCGTCACAGAGCCCATCGCGGGGACGCGCCCGCGCGGGGACACCCCCGAGGAGGACGCCCAACTGGAAGCAGACCTCACGACGGACGGGAAGGAACGCGCCGAGCACGCGATGCTCGTCGACCTCGAACGCAACGACCTCGGGAAGGTCAGCGAGTACGGGACCGTCGAGGTCGCCGAATATCGGCGAGTCGACCGATACTCCGAGGTGATGCACCTAGTCTCGCTCGTCGAGGGCCGGCGCCGCGAGGACGCGAGCCTCGCCGACGCCGTCGCGGCGGTCTTCCCCGGCGGCACGATCACCGGCGCGCCGAAGCCCCGGACGATGGAGATCATCGACGAGGTCGAACAGACTCGCCGGGGGCCCTACACCGGCAGTATGGCGGTCTTCGGCTTCGACGACCGCGCGACGCTCAACATCACCATCCGCACGCTGGTCCGCCGCGGCGACCAGTATCGCCTGCGGGTCGGCGCGGGGATCGTCCACGACTCCGTGCCCGAGGCGGAGTACCAGGAGACCCTCGACAAGGCCCGCGCGCTCTTGAACGCCGTCGACGAGGCGCTCGGCGAGGCCGCCTCCTTCGCCGTCGGCGACGACGAGCAGGGGTCGGAGGCAGAGGCGGGGGAGAACGTCGAAGCCGACGGCGGCGTCGACGTCGGAGAGTCGCCGACCGCCTCCGAGCGGATGGAAACAGAGACTGAAACAGAGACAGAGACCGACGCGGAGGCGGGAGAGCGATGATCCTCATCGTCGACAACTACGACTCCTTCGCGTACAACCTCGTCCAGTACGTCGGGGAGTTCGAAGACGTCGTCGTCAGGCGGAACGACGCCATCGACGTCGAGGCGATCCGGGAGCTGGATCCGGACGGCATCGTCGTCTCGCCGGGCCCGGGAACGCCCCAGGAGGCCGGCGTCTCCATCGACGTCTTCGCCGAGACGGAGTACCCCGCGCTCGGGGTCTGTCTCGGCCACCAGGCGCTGTGTGCCGCCTACGGCTCGCGCGTCGGGCACGCGCCCGAGGTCGTCCACGGGAAGCCCTCGCTGGTCCGCCACGGCGGCAGCCCGCTGTACGACAGCGTCGAGAACCCCTTCGAGGTCGGGCGCTACCACTCGCTGGCGGTCGAGCGCGGCGACCTGCCCGACGAACTGGAAGAGACCGCCGCCACCGACGCGGAGGGCGTCGTGATGGGCGTCCAACACCGGGAAAAGCCCCAGTACGGCGTGCAGTTCCACCCCGAGAGCATCCTCACCGACGCGGGCAAGCGGATCGTCCGCAACTTCTGTACCTCGATCGCGGACTGATCGATCGACGCCGCCTCACTCCTTTCTGTCGGGCGGCTCGACGTCGTGGTGGGTCTCGATCTTCGGGAGGCGATCGACCACGACGCGGACGATCGAGGTGTGCGCGTCGCCCCGTCCCTCGCGGTACAGCGACAGCGACAGCCCGACGGCGGCCAGCACCGCCAGGATCGAGAAGGGCGCGCCCGTGAGCACCGCCAGCGCCTGGAGGGTGTCGCCGCCGCCGACGAGCAGCACCGCGAGCGCGACGGCGGCCTGGAAGATCCCCCACAGCGCGATGGTCCCGCGGGAGGGCGCGACGCCGCGCTTCGAGGCGAGGATGGCGGTGACGAGCGTCGCGGTGTCGGCGGAGGTCACAATGAAGACCACGATAAGCGCGAGGAACAGGAAGAGCAGCAGATCGCCGAGCGGGAGCGCCGACAGGAGCGGGAAGCCGGCGACGGCCTCCGAGCCGCCGCGGGCGTCTATCGCGCCCAGGAGGTCGACGCCGCCGCGGCGCTGCATCCACAGCGACGTCCCGCCGACGACGAGGAACCACGCGCCCGTCGCCAGCGAGGTCGCGCCGACGCTCGTGAGCACGACGGTCCGGAGTCGCCGGCCGCGGGAGAGCGCCGCCAGAAAGAGGCCGGCGAAGGGCGCCCACGAGAACCACCACGCCCAGTTCCAGACGGTCCACGCGGTGACCCACGAGCCGCCCGTGTAGAGGCTCATCGGGACGAAGTTGACCAGATAGGCGCCGACCGCGTCGGCCCCGCGCTCGAAGACGAAGCCCCGCGGCCCGACCGCGAGGAGCAGGAGCGCGAACAGCGCGAAGAGCACGAGCGTGAGCCCGGCGATCCGGCGGATGCCGCGGTGGAGCCCCGAGACCGCAGAGAGCGTGTAGACCGCGGCCAGGCCGCCGACGAACAGGATCGGCCCGACCGCGCCGGCGGGGACGCCCCACTGGAACTGGACGCCCGCGAGGAACTGCTGGGCGACGAGGCCGATGGAGGTCGCGACGCCGCCGACGGTGGCGAAGACCGCGAGCGTGTCGACCAGTCGGCTCCACGGGGAATCGAGGCCCTCGGCGCCGAGGAACGGCGTCAGGATCGACGAGACGCGGAGCGGCGCGCCGCGCTCGAAAACGAAGTACGCGATGGGGACGCCGAGGACGGCGTAGGCGCTCCAGGCGGAGACGCCCCAGTGGAAGAGCGCGTAGACGAGCGCGGCGTCGACGGCGGCGGCCGAGCGCGGCGCGACGTCGAAGTACGGCGGCGGCTGTCGGTAGTGAAAGAGCGCCTCGGCGGGCCCCCAGAACACGATGCCGGCGGCGATGCCGGCGGTGAAGACGAGCGCGAAATACGTCGGGTAGGTGTAGGTCGGCTCCGTGTCCTCGCCGCCGAGCCGGACGCCGCCCCACGAGCTGAAGAAGACGACGACACAGAAGCCGACCGCGAGCAGCATCGCCGCCAGTAGAATCGGACCCATCCACCGGAGGACCGCGCCGGTGAGCGCATCGACGGCGGCGGTCGTGCCGGCGGGGAAGGCGAGCCGGAGCCCGAAGTAGAGCGCGAACACGACGAGCGGGAGCCCGAGCGTCACGCGGTCGTGGACGGCGACGAGCTCGGAGAGGAGCGTCCGCACCGAGGTCCGACGGACGCGGACGAGCGGGGCGACACCCGCGTCGTCGGGGCGGACGCGCTCGTACGGCAGCGCCGCGAGGTAACCCAGCCCCGAGCCGAAGAAGAGGAGCGAGAGCCCGAGCCAGGTCTGCCCGCCGAGCGCGCGGCCGACGACGCCGGGGAAGAAGAAGCCGACGAGGACGACGGCGCCCGACCCGACGAACGCGAGCAGCAGCGCTTCCGAGAGGAGGCGCCGGCCGTCCGTCCCGTCTGGGGCGCTCATACGCTACGTGTTAGCGAGGATCATTATTAGCGTGTTGACTGGTCCGACGCGTCGTCGCCCGCCGGACCGTCGGTCGGCGGGCCGTCGTCTGGCGCTCCCGTGTCGGGAGCGTCGCCCTCGGCCGGCGATCCGCCGAAGTCCACGAGATCCGATCCGAGGCGGTCGCCGTCGTCCGGGTCTGCGCCGAGGACCGACGCGCCGAGGAGCCGGCCGCCGATCGAGCGGAGGTCGATCACCTCGTCGGCACCGACGGCGTCGAGCTTCCGGACGTGGGTCTCCTCGTTGGCGACGGCGACGACCCGGACGTCGGGGTTGACCTCGCGGGCCGCGAGCACCGCGAGGACGTTCTCGGCGTCGTCGTCGCCGGCGACGGCCACGCTGCGGGCGACGTCGACGCGGGCGTCCTCCAGGGTCGACTCGTCGGTCGGATCGGCAGTCAGGACCTCGAAGCCTCCGTCCCGCAGTCGCGAGGCGACCTCCGCGTCTTCGGTGACGACGACGAGTTCCGTGTCGTCGTCGGTGCGGTCGAGAAACGATTCGGCCACGTCGCCGTACCCGAGGACCACGACGTGGCCCTCCAGGAGTGAGAGGTCTGATGCGGTCATCGTTCCGAAGGCGGCCGCCATCCGCGACTCGATCGCCGGGCCGATCAGGGCGCCGACCGCGACGGTGAACGCGCCGGTGCCGAAGAGGATCACCGTCAGCGAGAACAGTTTCGCTTCGAGGGTCGTGGGCGTGATGTCGCCGTAACCGACGGTCGCGATGGTCACGACCACGTAGTAGAACGCGTCGCCCCAGCCGTCGAGTTCGAGGAACTGCCGCCGGAGCCCGTAAGCGCCGACGGTCCCGTAGAGCCCGACGCCCAGGATCGCCGTCAGCGACGCGATCTGGAACGGCGAGAGGTCGAGCGACCGGTCGAACTCCTCGCGGTTCGCTCCCAGGAGCGGCAGCGTCACGAGGATCGCGAGGAGGAGCGGGATCTCCGTCGTGCGGCCGGTCGTGAGCGGGAGCAGCGCCAGCCCCGGCAGAAGCGCCACCGCGGCGTACCACGCGATCCGGCGTCGCCGTCGCAGCCCGAACGTGACGAGCCCGAGCGGGAAGGCAAAGAGCACGCCCGCAAACCGGACGAAGATCGGCGCCACCGGCACCACCGACGCCAGCGGGCCCGCGACGACCGGCCGAGCCTGGCTCAGGTTCGAGAGGCCGGTCACGAACGCCAGGACCGTGATCGCCGCCACGAGCGCGACCGTGGGCTTCGCGCCGGAGAACTCCCGCCACTCCACGAACGGCACCCGCTCTGTCGGGTAGAAGACCTGCTCGAACGGCCGCGGCCCCGGCTCGTCTTGCGAGTCAACCACTATCGCATACACGCGGATCGGGGATAAAAACTGTACTGTCAGAATCTCGATGAGATGTGTTCGCGGCAGCCTCAAAACCCGCCTCGCCGTAGGATCTGTATGCACACCACGGACCCGAGAGCCCCGCGAGGTGACCGCGCGTGAACCCCGCGATCCTCTTCGGCGCGGGCACGATGATCGCTTGGGGCTTTTGGATCGTCTTCGGCGACGTCGCCTCCAACACCATCGATCCCGAGACGGCCGCGTTCCTCTCGTATCTCACGGCCACGGCCGTCACCGGGCTGTACGTCCTCGTCTCGGACGCCTCGTTCGCGGTGACCCACCGCGGCCTGGTCTTCTCGGCGGTCGCGGGCGTCGCGGCCGCCGTCGGCGTCGTCTCCACGTTCGTCGGGGTGACGGTCGGGTCGACGGCCGTGGTCTCGACGATCGGCGGGATGTACTTCGTGACCGCCGCGGTGATAAGCGTCGCCGCGCTGGGCGAGCCGCTGTCGCTCCAGAAGGCCGCGGGGATCGGCCTGGCGCTCGTCGCGATCGTCGTCATCAATCAGTGAGGCCGCGAGCGTCCCGGCACAGATGATCAGTTCGCTGTCACGCTGTGGCCGAATCGGCGCTCCGCCGACTTTTATCATCTCCCACCGGGTACGCCCTGGCGGATGAAACGAACCATCAGCACCGACGACGCACCCGCCGCAGTCGGCGCGTACAGTCAGGCGACGACGAACGGCGATCTGGTCTTCACCGCGGGCCAGCTCCCGCTGACGACCGACGGCGAACTGCTCGACGACGAACCAGTGGACGAACAGACCCGCCAGTGCCTCCGGAACGTGGAGGCGATCCTCGAATCCGAGGGGCTCTCGCTGTCGGACGTCGTGAAGACGACGGTCTTCCTCGACGACATCGACGACTTCGACGCGTTCAACGAGGCCTACAGCGAGTTCTTCGACGAGGAGCCGCCCGCCCGCAGCGCCGTCGGCGCGGGGGCGGTCCCGAAGGGCGCGGCCGTCGAGATCGAGGCCGTCGCGACGACCGAGTAGCGGGGCCGGTCGGCGGTCCATCCGCGATCCGTCCGCGATCCGTCCGGGATCCATCCGCGATCCGTCCGCGGATCCCGACCCTTCCGATAACGAACGCTTAATGGATCCCGGTGGGTTATCCTTCAGCGATGACTGACGGGGCCCCCACCGACCTGCTCGTCGTCGACCTGACCGAGGGAACGGTCGAACGCGAGCGCCTCCCGGATCGGTGGCTCCGGGAGTACGTCGGCGGCAAGGGCCTCGGCGCGCGCTACCTCTACAACCGGCTCGACCCGGGCACGGACCCGCTCGGGCCGGACAATCACCTGCTGTTTGTGCTCGGCCCCCTGAGCGGGCTGCTCCCGGGCGAGCCCCAGTTCGCGGCGATCACGCGGTCGCCGCTCACCGGGACGTTCCTCGACTCGTACAGCGGCGGCGCCTTCGCGGGCTCCCTCGTCGGCGCGCTGGACGGCGCGCTCGGCGTCGCCGTGACGGGCGCGAGCGACGAGCCGCAGGCACTCGAACTCGAAGCGGGCGAGGCGACCCTCACCCCGGCCGAGGACCTGTGGGGTCGGGACGTCGTCGAGACCTGCGCGGCGTTCGACGCGCCCGTCGCCTGCGTCGGCCCCGCGGGCGAACACCGCGTGCGCTACGCGACGATCGCCTCCGACGGCGGCGACCACCACGCCGGACGCGGCGGCGCGGGCGCGGTGATGGGCGCGAAGGGGCTGAAGGCCGTCGTCGCGCGCGGCGCGCCGCCGGAGCGTCCCCCCGAGATCGAGTCCCTCCGCGAGGCGTACGAATCGAAGTACCGTGACGACGACGTCGGCCGCTGGCACGCCGCCAGCGCGACCCTTGAAACCGTTGACTTCGCCGACGAGGTCGGCGTCCTCTCGACGCGCGGCTGGCAGGAGGGGTCCTTCGACGGCGCGGACGACATCGGGATCGAAGCGGTCCGGGAGGCCGCCGTCGAGCGCGAGCGCGACGGCGAGGCGATCCCCGGCGGCTTCCGCGTCGAGACCGAAGACGGGCAGTCGGTCCCCCGCGGTGCCACGCCGATGTCGCTCGGCGCGGGCCTCGGCATCGACGACTTCGACGCCGTCGCGACGCTGGGGCAGGCCTGCGACCGCCTCGGCCTCGACGTGATCAGCGCCGGCAACGCCGTCGCCTGGGCGATCCGGGCGAGCGAATCGGGGGTCGTCGACGCCGACTTCGGCCTCGACGGGCCGCTCTCGTTCGGCGACGAACGCGTCGCGGAGGCGCTCATCGAGTCGATCTCGCGCCGGGACACCGACGCCGCCGACGCGCTCGCCGACGGCGTCGACGCGGCGGCCGAACGGCTCGGCGCCGAGCAGTTGGTGCCGACCGTCAAGTCGATGGAGGTGCCCGCCTACGACCCGCGCGGGTCGCCGACGATGGCGCTAGCATACGCGACGAGCGACCGCGGGGCCTGTCACCGGCGGTCGCTGCCGGCCGAGACCGAAGTGTTCCGCGACGAGTGGGACGAGGCCGACCGCGTCCGACTGGTGATCCGCGAGCAGACGATCAGTTCGGCGCTGTGGTGCCTCATCGCCGACGACTTCGCCGGCGCCGCCCTCGAAGACGACCTCGGCGCGGAGTGGCTGGCGGCGATCGATGCGCGCGCGCCGACGGATCCAGCAAAACTGCTCCGCGTCGGCGAGCGCACCTGGACGCTGACGCGCCTGTTCAACGTCCGCGAGGGGTTCGACGCGGCTGACGAGTCGCTGCCGACGGCGTTCCAACAGCCCCTGTCCGAGGGCCCCAGCGACGGGGCGGCGCTGGATCCCGGGTGGTTCGACCGGCTCCGGCGGCGCTACTACGCCGCTCGGGAGTGGAGCGCCGAGGGGATCCCGGCGCGGTCGTTACTCGACCGCTTGGACCTCCTCGACGTCGTCGACGACGACACGCCCGTCGCGGCGTCGCCGCTCGCCAGCCACGACGAGTAGGCGTTGTCGGCCCGTAGCGAGGCGCACCGAAATTGATGCGGTGGATGATTATTCGCAAAGACGCCAGTCGGTCGAGAGGGCCGAGAAGATCGAAAGGATAGCCGTCGCTGGCAATTGTCGCGTCCGCGAAAGAACAGCGCGAATCCGTGAGCGGCGCCGACTGGTCGCGGCGCGGCGGCGATCAGTCGTCGGCGGGCACGTCGCTCGGCTCGGCCTCGTCGGGCTCGATCTCGACTTCGAGTTCGGCCGCGGCGGCCTTGTACTCGGGGATCTTCGCGCGCTCGTCGAGCACGGCGTTCGTCAGCTTGTTCGCGGAGGCGGCCGCGAAGTGCGGCGTCGTCCAGATGACGCCCTCCTTGATGTCTTCTGTGACGTGCGCTTCGACCTCGATCTCGCCGCGCCGGGACTTGACCGTGATCGTGTCGCCGTCCTCGATGCCGTAGCGCTCGGCGTCGTTCGGGTGGACGTCGACGAAGTTCTCGGGGTACTGCTTGTTGAGCCGCGGCGAGCGCCGGCTCATCGTCCCGGTGTTGTAGTGCTCTTCGAGGCGGGCCGTCGTGAGGACGAGCGGGTACTCCTCGTCGGGTACTTCCTTGGGCTCCTGGTGGGTGACGCCCTCAATCTGCCCGAGGCCGTTCTCGGTGTCGAAGCTGTCCTCGTAGAGGAACTGGTCGCCCTCGTCGCCGGGCTCGTAGCAGGGCCAGTGGATGCCCTCCTCGCCGAGCGCGTCGTAGGTCATCCCGTGGTAGCTCGGACAGACCTGACGGAGTTCCTCGAAGACCTCCTCGGGACCCTCGAAGTCGAAGCCCTCGCCGAAGAGGCGCGTGCCGACCTCACAGAGGATGTCGAGGTCGTGCTTGGTGTTCTCGTGGACCTTCTGGACCGGACGCATCCGCTGGACGCGCCGGTCGGTGTTGGTGACCGTGCCGCCGCGCTCGGCCCACGTAGTCGCCGGGAGGACGACGTCGGCGTACTCGGCGGACTCGGTCATGAAGATGTCCTGGACGAGCATAAACTCGACCTCGTCGAGGAGTTCGGCGACGTGGTTGGCGTCCGGCTCCGACATTACCGGATTCTCGCCCATCACGTACATCCCGTGGATCCCGTCGCCGATCGAGGAGGTGATCTCGACGTTCGTCAGGCCGGGCTCGTCGGGGATCTCGAAGCCCCAGACCTCCTCGACGCTCTCGCGCGCCTCGTCGTCGTCGACGAGCTGATAGCCGGGAAGGACGTTCGGCATCGCGCCGACGTCGGAGGTGCCCTGGACGTTGTTCTGGCCGCGCAGGGGGTTGACGCCGGTGCCGGGGCGACCGACGTTGCCGGTGATGAGCGCGAGGTTGATCTCGTTTTGGACGTTGTCGACGCCGCAGGCGTGCTGGCTCATCCCCATCCCGGTGAAGATGGCGGCGTTGTCGGCCTCGGCGTACTTCTTGGCCGCGAGCTCGATGTCTTCGAGCGGGACGCCGCACTCCTCGGCGGCGGCCTCCTTGTCGAAGTCTTCGAGCGTCTCGCGGAGGTGCTCGATGCCCTCGGTGCGCTCTTCGATGAACTCCTCGTCGACCCAGTCGTTCTCCAGGATCGTCTTGAGGACGATGTTGAGAAGCGGGATGTCGGTCCCGGGCTTGAGCTGGAGGTGCTGGTGGCGCTCGGTCTCCTCGATGTCGAACGAGCGCGTCGTCTTGTTCGCGTGGGGGTCGACCTGGATGACGGTCGCGCCGTCGAGCATCGCCTGGCGGAAGTAGTTGCTGTTGGCGATGGGGTGCTGCTCGGCGGGGTTCGCGCCCTGGATCCAGAAGAGGTCGGCCTCCTCCTGGAGGTCCTCCATACTGTTTGTCATCGCGCCCGCGCCGAGGCTCGTCCGGAGCGCCCACACCGTCGAGGCGTGGCACATCCGGGTGCAGTTGTCGACGTTGTTGGTGCCGAAGCGGCGCGCGAGCTTCTGGAGGAGGTAGTTCTCCTCGTTCATCGTCTTCGAGGAGCCGAAGAAGCCCATCGCGTCGGGACCGTACTCGTCGCGGATCTCCTCCATCTCGGAGACGATGCGCTCGTAGGCCTCCTCCCAGGTGGCCTCACGGAACTCGCCGTCCTCTTTGATGAGGGGATCTGTCAGTCGGTCCTCGTGGTCGACGACCTGCGTCGCCGCGCCGCCTTTGATGCAGACGCGGCCGTCGTTGACGGGCGCGTCGCCCCACGGCATGAACCGCATATCGCTCGGATCCTCACCGGGCTTTACCTGGATGCCGCAGCCGACGCCGCAGTACGGACAGATCGTCTTCACCGGCTCCTGGTCTTGTTTTTCACTTGACATAATTTGTTTCCTCCGCGTGGTGGGTCATCTCGTTTGAAAAACTACTCTGCCAACCGTATGAATCTTTCTCACGTACTGGTGCCGAGATACCCGGACGATACCCCGAGATGGCCGTTTTGCCCGGATGACCCCCACCGGTGGTTCGGAATCGATTGCGGGTGTCCGGACCCGCGATCGGACGGACGCCGAGAATACGTATCAGAAATTGGTTGTGTTATTGTCTATACAACGGCGATCAGTACGTCACGCGCTTCAGGGAGTCGATGCCGCCGATCCACTGGTGATCGTCGCCGTCGCTGATGTCGTTTTCCTCCCAGGCGACCGGCTCCCAGTGCGGGTCCAGCGTGAGGTAACTGCCCGTGTTGAACTCGATCCGGTGGCCGCTCGTCGGATCGCGGCCGTACATAAATTCGCCGCGGGAGATCCCGTGCTGGCCGATTCCGTCGACCGGGACGTCGTTTTCGTTCAGCACGTTGTGCGCCGCGAAGAGGTCGTTCGCGTCGTCGACCTCAAAGGCGATGTGGTGGACCGCGGCGGGGTCGTCGTCGTTCTCGGACTGGACGATCGCCAGGTCGATCTTGACGCCGCAGGCGCTGAGGAACGTCCCCCACCGGGAGCCGTCCTGGAGGTCGTAGTACTCCTGGAGCTGGAAGCCCAGCACGTCCTGGATCCACTCGGCGCACTCCTTCGCGTCCTGGTCCCAGATCTGGAGGTGGTCGATCCGGTTCGGCGCGATCGGGTGGTTGTTCGTGGGGTCGTACTGGCGGTTCTTGAGCTTCGAGCGGCGCTCCTTCGGCGGCTCGGGCTTTTCCATCTCGCCGTAGAACTCGAAGCGGTGGCCGTTCGGGACCTCGAAGCGGATCGCCTCGCCCTGCCCCGCTTCGGCGCCCGCTTCGACCCACGTGACCTCTATCCCCCGCTCTTCGAGTCGCTCGGCGAAGGCCCCCACGTGCTCGGGCTCTTCGGTCTGCCAGCCGATGTGGTCGACGCCCGCCTCGTCGGCTTCGGTCAGGCTGAGCGAGTGGTGGTCGTACTCCTCGACGGCTCGCAGGTACGCCGTCTCCTCCGTTCGCTCGACGATCTCCATCCCGGAGGTGTCGACGTAGAACGACAGCGACTCGTCCAGATCCGGTGTCTCCAGTGCGACGTGTCCGAGTCGTGCGACTTCAGGCGACATTACCCGCTCGTTAGCGTGAATTTATAATAAAAAGGCGTGTAGATACTCAGATTCTGGGATTTTCGCCATTGAGTGCTGAGAGCGTCGATACACGGAATCCCGGGAGATTCGAATCTGGTCGTCCGGGCGGTGGTCCGCAAGCGCCACGCTAAGAACCCCGGCGGACGTAGCGCCCGTATGGAACTCACGCCAGCGGACGTCGAAGCGTACGTCGCGGACTATCCCGAGTACCAGCCGCTGTCGACCCAGGAGGACGAACACGTCGAGCTGCTGCCGGAGACGCTCGCCGGCGGCGACTACGGCTGGCGCGACGCCGAGTGGGTCGTCCAGTGGTACGGCCGCCGCTTCCTCGGCCGGATGCCGAACGCCGACCGCCGGGAACTGGAGGCGGCCTACGACGAGAACGACTACGAGGACGTCCACGACGCCATCGCCGCGGCCGTCGACGCCGACGGCGTCGGCGAGATGATCGCGGCGCTGTCAGACCTCGCGGGCGTCGACGTCGCGATCGGATCGGCGTTCTGCCAGTTCATCGATCCCGACCGCTACGTCGTGATCGACAGCCGCCAGTGGGACCTCCTCCGGGAACTGGGCGCGCTCGACGGCGACTACCCGGACCCGCCGGCGGTCGACGACTACGGGACGTACCTGGCGGCCTACCGGTCGGTGGCCGAAGGCTGTGAGTGCTCGCTGTGGGACCTTTACCGGGCGCTGTGGGTCATCGCCGAAGAGAACGAGTAGCGTGAAAAACAGAACCGCGGGACGAAGCGCGGCGACCTAGAACAGGCCGCTGATGTTACCGTCGGCGTCGATGTCCATCCCGGCGGCGGCCGGCTCGGCCGGCAGCCCGGGCATGTCGAGGACGTCGCCGGTCAGCGCGACGATGAAGCCCGCGCCCGCCGAGGGGTAGAGCTCGCGGACTTCCAGTTCCCAGTCCTCGGGCGCGCCCTTCTTCGAGGGGTCGTCGCTGAGGGAGTGGAAGGTCTTCGAGAGGCAGACCGGCACCTCGTCGAAGCCGAGGTCCTCCAGGCGCTCGATGTCGTCTTCGGCGCTGCCGGTGAAGTTGACGCCGTCGGCGCCGTAGATCTCGGTCGCGACGGTCTCGATCTTCTCTTTGATCGGCGCGTCGTCGGGGTAGAGGTGCTCGAAGTCCTCGGGGTCGTTCTCCTCGACCGCGTCGATGACGTGCTCTGCGAGGTCGACGCCGCCCTCGCTGCCCTCCGCGAAGACGTTCGACTCGGCGATCTCGACGCCGAGGTCCTCGCGGCAGTGCTCGATGACGGCTTCGATCTCCTCGTCGGTGTCGTCGGGGAAGCGGTTGAGCGCGACGACGACCGGGACGCCGAACTTCTGGAGGTTCGTGACGTGCTTGTCGAGGTTGGCGAAGCCGGCTTCGAGCTCCTCGATGCCGGCCTCCTTGACCTCGTCGAGGTCGACGGGCCACATCCCCATCCCGTGGTACTTGAGCGCGCGCACGGTGGAGACGAGCACGACCGCGTTCGGCGTCATATCGCCGAGGCGGCAGACGATGTTCATGAACTTCTCGGCGCCGAGGTCCGAGCCGAAGCCGGCCTCGGTGACGAGGTAATCGCCCATCCCGAAGGCCGCCTTGTCGGCGATGAGGGAGTTGGTGCCGTGGGCGATGTTCGCGAAGGGGCCGCCGTGGACGAACGCGGGCGTGCCCTCGATGGTCTGGACGAGGTTCGGCTTGATGGCGTCCTTCAGGAGCATCGCGGCGGGGCCGGTCGCGTCGATGTCGTCGACGGTGATCGGCTCGCCGTCCTCGGTGTACGCGAGGATGATCCGCGAGATGCGCTCTTTGAGGTCCGCGAGGTCCTCGGCGAGGCACAGAACGGCCATCAGCTCGGAGGCCGCCGTCAGGAGGAAGCGGCTCTCACGGGGGGTGCCGCCGGAGGAGCCGCCGAGGCCGACGACGATGTCGCGGAGGGCGCGCTCGTTCATGTCCATCGCGCGCGGCCACGAGACGTCGTTGACGTCGACGTCGAACTCGTCGCTCTGGGAGATCTTCGCGTCGAGCATCGCCGCGATGAGGTTGTGCGCGGAGGTGAGCGCGTGGAGGTCGCCCGTGAAGTGGAGGTTGATGTCCTCCATCGGGAGCACCTGCGAGTACCCGCCGCCGGCCGCGCCGCCCTTGACGCCGAAGACCGGCCCCAGCGAGGGCTCGCGGATGGCGATCAGCGCGTCTTCGCCGACGTGATTGAGCGTCTGACCGAGGCCGACCGTCGTGACGGTCTTGCCCTCGCCCAGCGGCGTCGGCGTCATCCCCGTCACCAGGACGAGGTTGCCCTCCTTCTCGTCGACCTGGTCGCGGAAGCGGTTCACCGCGTCGTGGGTCAGTTTGGCCTTGTAGTCGCCGTACTGCTCGATGTCGTCGGAGCTTACGCCCCAGGAGTCCAGTACGTCCGTGATATGTTCCTTCTCGGCGTCCTGTGCGATCTCGTAGTCTGTCGGGAAGCCACCGTCTTCGTCAGACATTGTTGTCGGTGTTCCGGGGAGGCTACGTAAGCGTACCGGAAAAAAGTAACCGATATCCGATAATTCGTGTTTCGTCGCGCCGACCGGTCACCGAAAACTCGTCCGATAAGGTCGGAGAAAGGATGGTGCTCGAACCGTGATCTCGATGGCTGTAAGAGCTGCGAATCGGCCTCTAACGCAGTATATTCGGGATATAGTCCACTAATGGACCTCCGGATGCGGCAGTTCGTGTGGGCAATGCCACCCCGATATCGTCCGACATTATCGGTTATTTCGACTTTCTCGCATACATACGATATCTGAGTATTTTCCGCCCGGAGCGGTCTCGCTGCGATAGGTTAATCAGGCGACCGACGCCGATACGTTGGTATGAACTACCACGAGGCCGCCGAGTACCTGACCTCGTTTCAGCGACGCCGGCCGAAGCTCGGGATCGAGACCACCGCGCGGATGCTCTCGCACTTCGGCGACCCGCACCTCGACGTCGACGCGGTCCAGGTCGCCGGGTCGAACGGGAAGGGCAGCACCGCGCGGATGCTGGAGAGCGTCCTTCGGCGCGCCGGCGTGAGCGTCGGGCTCTTCACCTCGCCCGGACTGAACGACTTTCGCGAGCAGGTCCGCGTCGACGGCCGGAAGGTGCCGAAGTCCAAGATCGCCGAGTACGCCGCGGAACTGGAGCCCTGCATCGACCGCCTCCGCGCGGACGACGACGTGCCCACCCACTTCGAGGTGCTCACCGCGGTCGCGCTCCGGCACTTCAGCGAGATGGACGTCGACGTCGCGGTGCTGGAGGTCGGGATCGGCGGCCGCTACGACGCGACGAGCGCGGTCGACCCCGTCGCCAGCGCGGTCACGAGCGTGAGCCTCGAACACACCGAGCTGCTGGGCGAGACGATCGAGGAGATCGCCACGGACAAGGCCCAGGTCGCGCCCGCGAGCCGGCCGCTCGTCACCGGGGCCGACGGCGCGGCGCTCGATGCGATCCGCGAGGTGACAGACGCCATCTCGGTCGGTCCGGCCGAATCGGACCCCGACGTCGTCGCCGAGGAGCGGGGGATGCACTCGAAGGTCGAAAGCGAGGTCTCGATCGCCGGCCCGGACTGGACGGTGGAGACGAAGCTCCCGCTGCTCGGGAAACACCAGGCGACGAACGCGGGCGTGGCGGCGACGCTGGCGCGGCAGGTCGCCGACGTCGACGCCGCGACGATCGCCGAGGGCCTGCGAGCCGTCACCTGGCCCGGCCGCTTCGAGGTTATGGAGACCGAGCCGATGATCGTCCTGGACGGCTCGCACAACCCCGGCGCGACCGCGACGCTCTCGGATCTCCTCGGGCGCTACGAGTACGACGACCTCCACCTCGTGTTCGGGACGATGGCCGACAAGGACTACGGGGAGATGGCGGCGTCGCTCCCCGCGGTCGACGTCGCGTACGCGACGCGCCCGCATCTGGACCGCGCCGAGGGCGCCGAGGCGCTGGCCGAGACCCTCGCCGACCACGCCGACCGCGTCGAGACGGTCCCGTCGGTCCCCGAGGCCACAGAGCAGGCCATAGAGGCCGCCGGCCCCGACGACTTCGTGCTCGTCTCGGGGTCGCTGTACACCGTGGCCGAGGCGCGTGACCGCTGGACGCGACTGCTGACGCCGGTCGATTCGACGCGCGACGCCCACGTCGACGCCGCGTTCGTCGACGCGGCATTCGAGCCCGAATCGGAGGGCGACGGCGAGACCGCCCCGGTCGCGGAGTCGGCGGCGTCCCGATCGGGCGTCGATCGCCGGATCTTCCGGACGCTGCTTCGCCCCGAACAGGCCGAGCGCGTGGCCGAGCACCTCGCGGCGGTCGGCGGCGAGTGTCGCCGCTCGCGCGCGGGCAGCCCCGAGAAGCTCGTGGCGACCGTCCTCGCGGGCTCGACGGCGCAACTCCGCGAGCTCGCGGCCGCGCTCGACGAGGAGGGACACGGGCTGCGGCGCGTGGCCGACCAGCTCCGCGAGCGGCTGGATCCGACAGAGGTCCCCGAGGCGGCCGGACTGGGGGCGATCGCCGACGACGGCACCGCGGTGATGGGAATCCTGAACGTCACCCCCGACAGCTTCCACGACGGCGGCGAGTACGAGGCGTTCGAGGCCGCCGTCGAGCAGGCCGAGGCGATGGCCGAGCACGGCGTCGACGTCATCGACGTCGGCGGCGAGAGCACCCGGCCGGGCGCCGAGCCCGTGCCCGTCGAGACGGAGATCGACCGCGTCGTCCCCGTCGTCGAGGCCATCGGGGACCTCGGCGTCCCGATCTCGGTCGACACCCGGAAGGCCGAGGTCGCCGACGCGGCCCTCGAAGCTGGCGCCGACATCATCAACGACGTCTCGGGGCTCGCAGACCCCGCGATGCCGTTCGTCGTCGCCGACCACGACGCCGCGCTCGTGTTGATGCACAGCCTGTCCGTCCCGGTCGATCCGGACCAGGATCCGATCTACGACGACGTCGTCGCCGACGTGGTCGACGAACTGCTCGAACAGGTGCTGCGGGCCGAGCGCGCGGGCATCGACAGCGGGCAGATCGTGATCGATCCGGGCTGTGGGTTCGGGAAGTCGCCCGCGGAGTCACACGCCCTGATCGACCGCCTCGGAGAGCTTCGCGGCCTGGGCTGTCCGGTGCTCGTCGGCCACTCGCGGAAGTCGATGTACAAGGCGGCCGACCACGCCGACGACGGCCGCCTGGCGCCCACGCTGGCCGGCACGGCGCTGGCGGCCGACCGCGGCGCTGACGTGGTCCGCGTCCACGACGTCCGGGAGAACCTCGCCGCCGTCGCGGCGGCGGAGGGGCGGCTCGCGCCCGCCGAGGACGACGCGGAGTAGGCTACGAGTAGGAGTGCTTGAACTCCCAGTGGTACCGACAGCCGTTACAGGTCGCCCACTCGACGATGTCGAAGGACTCGGGGTGCCGCTGGCCGTGGGTCATCTCGCTCCGACAGACGGGACAGGTCAGGTGTTTGAGCTCCAACTCGGGGAACTCCCGGTAGCTGAACTCCGCGACGCAGTGGGGGCAGTCGATGTCGTCGCGGGCGTGGTGCTGGGGGATGTCGCCGCCGCAACGCGGACACTCCAGGACCGCGGGCGGCCGCGAGGCCCACCCGTCGTCGCCGTCGTAGGTCGTCGTCGCGGTGTCCATCGCCGACAGCCGGAATTTGTTGGGGCCGTCGCCCCGACGGAGTGGGCTGACGATCCGCTCGGCGACGCCCTTTGCGACGCCGAAGAGTGCCTCGCCCGTCGCGACCAGTCGGTCCCAGCCGACGAGTCGGTCCCTCGCGCGCTTTGTCACCTCCCAGAGCGCCCCGATCGACCCTGCCATACAGGTCTATTAGACATTCTACATCAAAAATGACCCGGCCGATTCGCTGCCGCCGGGCGACAGATTTTCCCGTCATTCCGCCGAGGTAAGGGTATGACGTACGCTGCCACCCCGATCGTCGGCGTCACCGCACAGATCGGCGATCCGTCGGCCCTCTTCGGGCTCTCGGGACCGGCGTACGCCGGGCTATCGTTCGTGTCCGTTCTGATCGCCGCGGTGACGCTTATCGATCGCCGCGAGGACTTCGTCGACCGGGCGGTCGATCGAGTCGGATCGACCTCGCTGATTGCGGTGTTCTACGGCCTCCTCCCGTTCGCACTCGTCGGATTCATCGGCGGCTACGTCCTGAGCCAGGCCGCCAGGGTCGGCGTCGGCGGCGCGACGATGGTCCAGGGGTGGGTCCTCGTCGTCGGGCTCGTCGGGGCTAGCTTCGCCGGGCTGGGCTACCTCGTGGTCGGAACCGTCCTCACGGAGATGGAGGGCGCCCGGCGGCCGTGGCACGGGGCTGTCGTCGGCAGCGTCCTGAGCGCCGTTCCGTGGCTCGTCCTGCCCACGCTTCCGGCCATCCTCGTGTGGTTTCTGGTGCCCGCGATCGGACTCGGCGCGCCGACCCGGCGGTGGGTCCACGGGGCCCGCACCGTCGAGTCGGAGGCGACAGAGTGAGAGAGCGTCGACCGCGGTGCGAGCGGCGACGAACGCGGTTCGGCCCTGAGAAAGACTCTTTCTCCTCGCGGCGCTATTTCCGGTATGTCCTCACTCGTGCTCCAGTTCGGCGGCTCCCTGCAGTCGATCGCGCAGTTCGCCAGCCTCGCCGCGACGCTGGTGTTGATCCTGATGCTAATCGCAGCCGGTGCGTTGGTCTACAGGCACTTCTTCGACGGCGGCATCGAGTGGCCAGACGAAGACGACAACGACGACGGCGTCAGTCGCGGCGGCAACGACGACGAGTGGGACTACTACTGAGGCGGCTGGCGACGGCACCCGAGGGCCGGCCTCGACTGGACTTCTGTTACCTGCGGGCACTGCCGATGACAGACGATCGGTAGCACGGCCGTTCACGGGCGTTTGTGGATGCGCGTCGAACGGAGAGAAGGGATCCGCAACGGCCGTCGATGGTCGAGCCAACGGTTCGATCGGAAATCTCGGATCTCCGGGCCGGCGGCAGCCGGGAGGAGAGACCGGGTCGTGAGCGTCAGTCTCCGCTGACCGAGTCGTCACCTCCGGAGACGTCCGTGACCACGTCGCCGCCGGTGGTGGCGATGTCGACGTCGCCCCCTTCGGTCATATCCTGGATGCGCTCGGCGAACTCCTCGGATTCGAGGATCTGGTACTCGTTGTCCAGACCCAGGTAGACGGTGTAGCACATCAGACACAGGATCACCGCGAACGGGAGCCCCGTGGTGATGGCCGCCGTCTGGAGCGCGCTGAGGCCGCCACCGTACAGGAGCACCGCCGCGACGGCGCCCTCGGTGACCGCCCAGAAGATGCGCTGGGCCTTCGGCACGTCGTGCTTGCCGCCGGAGGTCAGGTGGTCGACGACCAGCGAGCCCGAGTCCGACGAGGTGACGAAGAACGTGATGACGAGCAGCGTCGCCAGCGACGCCGAGATGGCGCCGAGCGGGTACTGATTGAGCATCACGAACATCCCGAGCGTCTCGAAGCCGGCGTAGCCGAGTTCGTTGTACGCGCTGACGACGGCGTTGGTACCCTCACCGAGGGCGCCCTGAAGGGCGCTCCCACCGAAGGTCGACAGCCAGATGGTCGAGAACAGCGACGGGAGGAAGAGCACCCCGAGGACGAACTCGCGGACCGTCCGGCCCTTCGAGATGCGCGCGATGAACATCCCGACGAACGGCGACCACGCGATCCACCAGCCCCAGTAGAACACCGTCCAGGCGGTGACGGTGCCGCCGCCGGCACCCATCGCGCCGCGGTAGAAGCCGAGCTTGACGATGTTCTGGAAGTAGGTGCCCAGGCCCTCGACCCACGCACCGAGGATGAAGATGGTGGGGCCGACGATGATGAGGAAGCCGAGCAGCGCGAACATCAGGTAGAGATTGATCGTGCTGAGGCGCTTGACGCCGCCGTCGAGGCCGGCGGCGACGGACGCCGTCGCGATGCTGGTGATCCCCGCGATGAGGAGGATCTGGGTGAACGTGTTGTTGGGGAAGCTCGCGAAGAGCCCCAGGATCTCCGTCGAGACGTACTGGATCCCGCGGTTGACCTGCGCGACGCCGAGACCCAGCGACGTCGCCAGGCCGAACAGCGTCGCGAACACCGTCACGAGGTCGATCAGGTGCCCCGGCCACCCGTAGATGCGGTCGCCGAGCAGCGGCCAGAAGATCGACCGGAAGGTGAGCGGCAGGCCGCGGTTGAACGAGAAGAACGCCAGGCCGAGGCCGACGAGACCGTAGATGGCCCACGGGTGGAAGCCCCAGTGGAAGAACGTCTGTGCCATCGCCGCGGACGCGGCGGCGCCGGTCCCCGCCTCGACGCCCCAGTAGCCGGGGACGTTGAGGAAGTAGTACACGGGCTCGAGGACGCTGAAGAACATCAGGCCGATGCCCATCCCGGCGCTGAACAGCATCGCCATCCACGAGAAGTCGCTGAACTCCTTTTCGGCTTCGACGCCGCCGATCCTGATGTTGCCGTACTTCCCGAACGCGAAGTACAGCAACACGACGATGAAGATGTTCACCGCAAGGAGATAGAACCAGCCGAAGTTCTCCCCGATGAAGTTGAACAGCCACGTGTACGCGGCCGAGGCCTGCTTTCCGAGGATGACGGTCACCGCGATGAAGAGCGCGATGATCGCCAGTGCCACCGGGAAGACGACTGGATGGATGTCGAACCCATACTTCTGGATGTTGGTGTCGCCGGGCTCGCGGTCCGACTCCGGATGGAACAGTTCGACCTGCAGTCCGTCGGACATCTCGCCGGTCTGATCACTGTCTGACATACTCTACCTCCGCGTTACCGAATCGATGTTGATCGTTCGTTATCATTGTGCGGTCCTCAAACCGAGGCCTCGGTATCTCATCGGCGTCTCGGTCCATTCTGCCGCTTTCTCAGTCTGTGGACGATGCAATCTTCGTGAGCCGTAACCACTCGTCACGCGTGGTTGTCGTGCCTCCTGAGTGGAGTGCTACACAACCTCATAGACTTCCAATTGTTCTACTATAATAAAGGTTAGCAATATTCACCAGTAAGCGACTCACACGGGCGTTTTGAGACGTGGAAACGACCCCCATATGCCGAATCACCCCACCGCGGCGCTCGTGAGCGACCGCGACGCTGATTTCATGTGGTTCGACCGGGGCGTGCGCTTTCCGCGTTCGAACGTAGACGGGAGTGCCACCTCACGAATGATTTGTGTTCTTCGCTGTCCGCTCGGCATAAACGGTGTACCGATTCGACGGAGGGAGAACACGCGTGAGCAGTCGCGACGGTCTTCGGTCGACACTACGTTTATGTCCGATCGGCCGACTGTGCGAGTATGCAGAATCCGCTCGCGACCGCGGCGATCGTCGTCGTCGTCGCGCTCTTCGGCGCGGCGCTCGTGGCGATGACGCTCCGAAACTACACCGTGGCCGGCCTGTTGTTCCTCAGCGCCAGCATCGTCATTTACTTCCGCGAAAATCGACTCGTGCGGGAGTGATCGACTCCCGTCGGCGCGCCGACGGCCTCGCGCTCACCTCAGATCTCTTCCATCTTCATCCGCTGGGTTATCACCGGCACGCGGGCGGTCCGGACGACCTTGTCCGTCGTGCCCCCGAGGAGTGACCCGAGCGTGCCCCGGTACGCCGACCCCATTACGATGGCGTCCATCCCCTCGTCGTCGGCAAATTCGGCGATCTCCTCGGACGGCGACCCCGTCCTGAAGGCGGTCTCGCAGTCGACGCCGTGCTCTTCGGCGACGGCGCAGATCTCGTCGAGGGCCTCCTCGCCGTACTCCTGGTACTGCTTGCGGACCTCCTCTTCGTCGTCGCGGAGCGCGAGCGCCCGCGGCGCTCCGGGTAGATCGATGACGTAGAGCGCCGTCACGCTCGCTCCCAGCGCTGCGGCCAGTTCGATGCCGTGCTCTGCGCCTTTTCGTGCCTCGTTGCTCCCGTCGTACGGTATCAGTATCTGGTCGTACATCGCTGCGAGCGAATGCTCACGACGCGCTTACAAATAAGTTTCCGCGCAGAGCGGGAGTTCGACCGCTAGTCGGCCTGCCCGGCCGCTCGCCCCGCGCCCGCGGCGTCGACGCCGGGGCCCGCCTCGAGGGCCTCGACGAGTAGCTCCGCGACGTCGACGATCTCGATGTCGTCCTCGTAGCCGCCGGTCTTCATCCCGTCTTCGTACATCGTCATACACATCGGACACGCCACGACGAACTTCTCGACGGCCGATCCGGCGGGCGTGTCCTCTAAGGCCTCGCGCATCCGCTCTTCGCTGGGCTTTGTCTCCTCGTCGATGTCCATCCAAAGGCCGCCCCCGCCGCCGCCGCAGCAGAAGGAGTTCGAGCGGTTCCGCGGCATCTCCGAGAGGGTCGCGCCCGTCGCGCGGATGAGCTCGCGCGGGGCCTCGTACTCGTCGTTGTAGCGGCCGAGGTGGCAGGGGTCGTGATACGTGACCGTGTAATCGAGCTCGTCGCCGCGGAGCCCGAGTCGGTCCTCGGAGACGAGCTCTTCGACGGCCTGCGTCCAGTGGAACACCTCGGTCTCGCCGTCGGCGTTCCACTCGCCGTCGAACTCGAAGTCCATCAGCGGCTCGTCGGCGAAGTCCTCGTACTCGACCTCCGGGTACTCGTTCTTGAAGGTGTTGTAGGAGTGGGGGTCGGTGCAGATGATCTTCTCGGGGTCGACCGCCTCGAAGCACTCGACGTGGTGGCCCGCGAGGTCGACGTAGAGGAACTCCTCGCCCAGCCGGCGGATGTCGTTGCCGTCGTACTTCTCGTCCTCGAAGAGGATGCCGTACTCGACGTCGGCGTGTTCGAGGATCTTCGCCAGCGAGCGGGCGACCTGCTTGTTCCGCTCGTCGTAGCTCGGGTAGTCGCCGACGTACCAGAGGTACTCGACGTCCTCCTCGCGGGCGTCGGCGAGGTCGAACTCCAGTTCCTGGGCCCAGTCGGCGCGGGCGTCCGGCGGGTCGCCGAAGGTGTTGCCCATCGCCATGATGTTGTCGAAGGTGTCCTGGACGTTCGAGTCGACTTGACCCGTGTCGGTGAGCTGGCGGTTCATCCGCGTGAACGACTTGAGGTGCTCGATGTCGACGGGGCAGGCGTCCATACAGGCCATACAGGCCATACAGGACTCCATCGTCGCCGCGTCGATCACGCTCTCGCCGCCGTCGGTCACGATGTCGACCTCCTCGCGCTCGCCCGCGTCGACCGCCTCCCGGTACTGCTTGAGATCGAGAATGACGTCGCGGGGATCGAGCGGCCGGCCGGACTCCTTGGCCGGACAGACGGACGAACAGCGGCCGCACTTGGTACAGGCGTCCTGATCGAGCAGTTCCTTCCAGGTGAAGTCGTCGACGGACTCGGCGCCGGTGTCGGCGTCGAGGTCCGCGGGGATGCCCGGCAGGCGCGCGCCGGCCTTCTCGTCGCGGGTGACGATGTTGACGTACGACGAGAGCATATGGAACGGCTTGCCGTAGGGGACGGCCGCGACGAACGCCAGCGCCAAGAGCGCGTGGGACCACCAGACCGCCGGGTAGACGGCGGCCGCAATCGATTGACTCATCCCGGCGACCGCCAGCGCCTCGGCGAGGAACCACCCGACGAAGCTCACCGTCTCGAAGCCGGGGAAGCCCGTGCCGAGGATGCGGATCCCCTCGGCGAGGTAGCCGCCGACGCCGAGGAGGAAGAGCGCCCAGATGAAGAGGTCGTCTTCGAGGCTCGTGTGCTTGCCCCAGAGGCGCTCCTCGCGGGCGGCGTAGCGGCGGTAGAGCGCGACGCCGACGCCGACGACGAAGAGCAGGCCCATCGCGTCCATCACGAGCGAGTACGAGAGGTAGAAGTCGCCGACGAAGAACGACTGCTCGGCGCCGAGCGCGGCGGTCGCCGGCTGGTAGATGTCCATATCGATCGCGAGGATCGTCGTGCCGATCAGCAGCGTGAGAAAGCCCCACATAATGAGGGCGTGCATCACGCCGCCGGCGGTGTCGCGGTCCAACAGTTTGCGGTTCGAGAGAACGATGCGTGTCGCGTCGACGATCCGGCCCGGCAGATCATCGAGGCGGTCGAACCAGTCTTCCTGGCCCGACGTGTAGCGCTCGACGTTCCGGTAGAGGCCGTACGCGAAGATCGCGATCGCGACGGCGGCGAGGAGGTAGAAGACCACCTCGCCGAGGTGTCCGATGCGCCAGAACGTCGGCCTGGTAGTGGCTCCTTCGGCGACCATACCGATTGATTCGACAATCTTGGCATAAAAGTTAGTCCGCCTGGCCGTGCGCGCGAGTAGCTGATTCCGCCGCGTACCGACTGCACGCGGCGTGTATCGGTCGGACTGTCGACCTCGGTGCCCACACACGATTTCGATTCCGCCCGATCGGGAGACTCAGCCGGCAGGAGCGTTGACATCGAGGAACCACAAATTATAATTCGTCCTATATTTCGAGGTTCGGCGCAGCTCGCCCGCCAGTATTTTGCCCGGTTCGCTCCCAGAGGCGAGTATGAATCCGCCTGCTCGGTTCGACCATCCGGCGTGGACGGCGCTCGGCGCGAGTCTTGTGAGCTACGGCCTCGGACTGTTCGGCCTGTTCGTGTTGTTGTTCGTCATTCCGTTCGCGCTGTTTCTTCTGGTGTAGGTGCGGGGCGGTCGCCCGGCCTGAGCGGCCGGCATAAAATGGCATTCAATATTCCGGGGGTAGTTAATTATCGTTAGGTGTAGAACAGTGTTGTCGAACCGTTAGAAAACGCACGTTCGGGGAGCACACCCGCCGTCGTGGGCGAATCGAACGCAACAGCGGACAACGGATCTACGAGAGAGACCACAGAATGAGCACGAACGACTTCCCAGATCGCGCAGGTACAGTCATCATCGGGGCCGGGATCGTCGGCAGTTCGCTCGCGGGCGAGTTGGCCGAGCGCGGCCGAGACGACATCCTCCTGATCGACAAGGGTCCGCTCTCGGACCCGGGCGGATCCACGGGGCACGCGTCGAACTTCATCTTCCCGGTCGAGCATAGCAAGGACATGACCCAGCTGACCTCCGACAGCCGGGACATATACAGGGAGTTCGACACCTTCGAGAACTCCGGCGGGATCGAGGTCGCCCGCACCGAAGAGCGGATGGAGGAGCTGAAGCGGCGCGTCGTCTCCGCGAAGTCCTTCGGCGAGGAGGCCGAGCTGCTGACCCCCGAAGAGGTCGAAGATCTCGTCCCTTACGTCAACACCGACATCATCAAAGGCGGCTTCTACAGCAAGGGCGCCGGCACGTGTGACCCGCTCCGGGCCGGCGAGCTCTACCGCCAGCAGGCCAAGGACAAGGGCGCGCTCCGGACCGCGGCCAACACCGAAGTGACGGACCTCCACGTCGAGAACGGCGAGATCCAGGCCGTCGAGACCGACGCGGGCACCGTCGAGGCCGATGAGGTGATCATCGCGGCGGGGCTGTGGAGCCCGAAGATCGCCGACATGGCCGGCGTCGACATCCCGCTGTCGCCGGCGGTCCACCAGATGGTCTCGGTCGGCCCGATCGACCGCTTCGAGGAGGGCGAGGGCGAGATCAACTACCCGGTCGTCCGCGACATGGACACCCAGATGTACGAGCGCCAGCACGGCAACGACATCGAGGTCGGCTCCTACGAGCACCGGCCGATCCTCTGGGACGTCGAGGACGTGCCCTCCATCGAGGAGGCGCCGCTGTCGCCGACCCAGCCGCCGCTGACCGAGGACGCCTTCGAGCAGTCGATGGAGCACGCCCTGGAGATCATTCCCGACGTACTGGACGACCCCAGCGCCGGGATCCGCCACTCCATCGACGGCCTCCTCTCCGTGACGCCGGACGGCCACCCGCTTTTGGGCCCGATCCCGGAAGTCGACGGGCTGTGGTCCTGTGCGGCCATCTGGATCAAGGAGGCGCCCGCGATCGCCCGCGAGGTCTCCAAGTGGATGACCCAGGGCCACCCCGACATCGACATCGTCGCCCACGACCACGTCGCGCGCTTCGACGAGTACGGCGAGACCAGGGAGTTCGTCAAGAGCCGCGGCCACGAGGGCTACCAGAAGATCTACGGCATCGTCCACCCGCGCGAGCAGTGGCAGTCGACGCGGCCGCTCCGGACGAGCGCGTTCTATAACCGTCAGGAAGAACTCGACGCCGAGTTCTTCGAGGCCGGCGGCTGGGAGCGCCCGCGCTGGTACGAGTCCAACGCCGACCTCGTCGAGGAGTACGAAGACGAGATCGAAGACCTCGAGCGACCCAACGAGTGGGACAGCCGCTGGTGGTCCGAGATCATCCTCGCCGAGCACCTCCATATGCGCGACAACGTCGGGATGATCGGCGACACCGGCTTCGGCATCTTCGACATCATCGGCAGCGACGCCACGGAGAATATGCAGAACCTCTGTGTCGCCGAGATGGACGTAGACGTCGGCGAGTCCGCGTACACGCCGGTGCTCGCGCCGAACGCCGGGTTCGTCTCCGACCTCACGGTCGCGCGCCTCGGCGACAACCACTACCGCGTCATCACCGGCGGCGCCCACGCCGGGCAGGACAAGACGTGGTTCAAGAAGCACCTCGAAGGCGACGCCGAGCTCATCGGCCGCTCCTCCGAGCTGTGTACCCTCGGCGTCTGGGGGCCGAACGCACAAGAGCTGCTGAACGAGGTCGCCGAAGAGGAGATGTCGACCGACACCTTCGACTTCGCGGACATGAAGGAGGTCACCATCGGCCCGGTGACGGCCAAGGCCTTCCGCATCTCCTACGTCGGCGAGTACGGCTGGGAGCTGTACGCCCCGATGGACCAGGGCCAGAAGCTCTGGGACACCATCTACGAGGCCGGCCAGGAGTACGACATCCGCCCGGTCGGCACGGGCGTCTACGGCGAGACCGGCCGGATGGAAAAGAGCTACCGGCTGATGGGCGCCGAGCTCGAAATCGACTACAACCCCGCCGAGGCGGGGCTGGACTTCCACGGCGTCAAGGACGCCGACTTCATCGGCAAGGAGGCCTACGCCGAGGCCATCGAAGAGGAGAACGCGGCGACGCTCTGTACGCTGTCGGTCACCGACCACGCGCCCGACGGCGGCGAGCCGCGGTATATGACCGGCGGCGAGCCGGTGCTCGACCAGAACGGCGAGGTCCTCATCGACGACGAGGGACGTCGCTCCTACGTCACCTCCGCCGGGACCGGACCCTCTGTGGGCAAGCACCTCCTGCTCGCGTACCTGCCCCAGGAGTACGCCAACGAGGGCGAGGAGCTGCAGGTCGAGTACTTCGGCCAGCAGTACCCCGTCGAGGTCGAGGTCGTCGGCCACGGCGGCGTCTTCGACCCCGAGGGCGACCGCCTGTTCCGTAACGAGTACTGAACGCCGGCCAGCGCCGGATTCGACCACGCCACGTCGCGGCGGCGGGCCGCCCGCTGCCCGCCGTCCGCACACCGCCGACCACCAACGACAAGAAACACCATGGAAGTACTCACAGCAATCAAGCGCGTGCCCGAAACGGGCGCGAAGATCGTACTGACAGAGGACAAGCAGGACATCGACACCAGCTCGCTCGGGTTCACGTTCAGCCCGCACGAGGAGTGCGCCGTCGAGGAGGGCGTCCAGCTGGTCGAAGAGAACGGCGGCACCCTCACCGCGCTGACGCTCGGCGCGGACGAGGCCACAGAGCAGCTCCGCTCGGCGATCGCGATGGGCGCCGACGACGGGATGCTCCTCGAAACGGAGGGCGGCGAGTGGGGCCCGAAGGCCACCGCGAACGCCGTCGCCTCGGCCGTCGAGGCGCAGAAGCCGGACTTCGATCTGTTCCTGTTCGGGAACGAGTCCGCCGACGCGGCGAACCACCAGGTCGGCGTCCGCGTCGCCGAACAGCTCGGCGTCCCCTGCGTCACCGGGATCAAGGACCTGGAGGTCGACGGCGATACCGCCGTCGCCAAGCGGGAGATCCCAGGCGGCGCCGAGGTCTACGAGGTCGAACTGCCCGCCGTGATCACGGTCAAGGAGGGGCTGAACGAGCCGCGGTACCCCTCGATGCGGGCGAAGATGCAGGCCCGGAAGGCCACCGTCGATACCGTCGAGCCCGAGGCGACGGACGAGGAGCTCGAACTGGTCGAACTCGAAGTGCCCGAGACCGACGACAGCCCCGCGGAGATCCTCGGCGAGAGCCCCGACGCCGCGGGCGACGTCGTCGACGTCCTCGAAGAACTGGAGGTGCTATAACAATGGTACTCGCGTTAGTCGAACACGAGGGCGGCGCCGTCGACGACATTTCGCTGGAAGCGCTCACCCTCGCCCGCGACGTCGCGGCCGGTGCGAACGAGGCGCTGGAAGTCATCGCGTTCGGCCCCGAGGCCGAGGGCGTCGCCGAGGAGGTCGGCGCCTACGGTGCCGACGTGGTGAACGCCGTCGACCACGACGCGCTGGACGCGTACGCGCCAGAAGCGTACGCGCGAGCGGTGATTCAGTGCGCCGAGGCGACCGGCACCGAAGCGATCGTCGCTCCGGGGACCGACCGCGGCGCGGAGACGCTGGCGCACGCCGCGGCCAAGCTCGACGTGTCGATGGCCGCCGAGGTGACCGACGTCGAGGTCGGCGACACCTACGAGATCACCCGCCAGCGCTGGGGCGGCACGCTCACCGAGCACGCCGAACTCGACGCCGAGACCAACCTCCTCACCGTCGCGGCCAACGAGATCTCGGCGAGCGAGGCGGGCGGCGAGCCCGCCGACGTCAGCGCGTTCGCGCCCGACCTCGAAGACGACGACACCCGCGTCCGACTCACCGAGGTCGAGGAGTCCGACGTCGAGGGCGTCCCGCTCGCGGAGGCCCGGGTCGTCGTCTCCGGCGGCCGCGGGACCGACGGCCACTTCTCGGAGATCGAGTCGCTCGCCGGCGACATCCCCAACGCGGCGGTCGGCTCCTCGCGCGCCGCGGTCAACGAGGGCTGGCGGCCCCACGACGACCAGATCGGCCAGACCGGCAACAAGATCGCGCCCGAGATCTACATCCCCTGTGGGATCAGCGGCGCCGTCCAGCACATGGTCGGCTGTAAGGGCGCCGAGAACGTCCTCGCGGTGAACACAGACCCCGAGGCGGCGATCGTCCAGAAGGCCGACTACGCGGTCATCGCCGACCTCCACGAGGTACTGCCGGCCGTAGAAGAAGAGCTGGAGAGCCGCGGTCACGCCTGAATCGAGGCGTCCGCGCTCGATTCGACTTTTTCGTTTTCGTTGTTAGTCGATACGGTCCGAATAACCGTCCATCGAGTCGTCCGTCGCTCGTGCCGTCACGGCAATAAAACGCGGCCGCAGGAGCGACATCGCTCTCAGTCCTCGCCCCTCGCCCCTCAGCCCGTCGAGCGCGTGACGTCCTCGACGCTGTACTCTTCGGCTTCGATGGCGTCGACGATGCCCGCGGCGTGTTCGGCGCCGCTGGTCTCGACGGTGAACACGAGGTACGCCTCGCCGACCTCCAGGTCCGCCACCGAGCGGTCGTGGCGGACGTCGTGGATGTTCGCGCCCTGGTCGGCGATGATCCCGGAGATGTCCTCCATCTTCCCCGGCCGGTCGTCGATGCGGACCCGGAGGCGGATGCGCTGTTTCCGCTGGGTGAGCGCGTGAACCAGAACGGTCTGGAGCTGTGTCATATCGAGGTTGCCGCCGCAGAGCAGCGGCATCACCGTCTCGCCGGAGACGTCGAGGTCGTCGCTCAGGAGCGCCGCGACGGAGGCCGCGCCCGCGCCCTCGACGACCTGCTTCGCGCGCTTCATCAGGAGGAGGATCGCCCGCGCGATCTCGGTGTCGGTGACGGTGAGGACCTCGTCGACGTTCGCCTGGATGACCGACAGCGTCGCCTCGGAGATGCCGCCCGTCGCGATACCGTCGGCGATGGTGTCGACCTCGTCGAGGGTGACGGGGATGCCTTTGTCGAGACTCTCGTGGACCGTCTCGGCGCCCGTGGCCTGGACGCCGACGACGCGGGTCTCCGGCGAGAGGTGTTTGATCGCCGTCGAGATGCCGCTTATCAGGCCACCGCCGCCGATGGGGACGATCACGGTGTCGGCGTCGGGGCAGTCGTGGTACATCTCCGCGCCCAGCGTCCCCTGGCCGGCGATGATGTCGACGTCGTCGTAGGCGTGGACGAACTCCGCGTCGCTGTCCTCGACGGCGGCCTGCGCGTGGCTCATCGTCTCCTGGAAGTCCTTGCCCACGAGCTCGACGGTCGCGCCGTAGCTCCGGGTCGCGTCGACCTTCGCCTGCGGGGCGTCGGTCGGCATGTAGATCGTCGAGTCGGCGCCGCACTTCGTGGCCGCGAGCGCGACGCCCTGGGCGTGGTTGCCGGCGCTGGCGGCGACGAACTCCTCGACGCCGTCGGCGACGTCCTGGCTGATTTTGTTGTAGGCGCCGCGGGTCTTGAACGAGCCCGTCCACTGGAGGTGTTCCATCTTCAGGTACACCTCCGCGTCGACGAACCCCCCGAGCGAGGTGCTCTTTTCGACCGGCGTCTGCTTCACGACGGTGTCGTCGTCGATGCGCTCGCGGGCGCGTTCGATGTCAACGTACTGCACGGGCAAGGCGTTCGGGTCGGAGTTGGGTTCGGTGTCGGTCATAGGTACTGAAAGGGGGAGGTCTCAGCGGATGATCTTGTCGCGGCCGGGGTCGAACAGGGGCTCGTCCCGGACGGTCGCCTCGTACAGTTCGCCCTCACACCGGACCTGGACGTCGGTGCCGGCCTCCGTGTACTCCGTCGGGAGGTAGGTGTAGGCGATCGACTCGCCGATGCTGTAGCCGTAGTCGGCCGCCTGGACGTACCCCTGGGGTTCGCCGTCGACGAGGACGGGACGGCCCGAGAGCAGGACGTCGTCGGAGTCGTCCAGCGTGATCGGCGTGATCTCGCTGTCGATACCTTCCGCCTCGGCCGCTTCGAGGGCCTCCTTCCCGACGAAGTCGGTGTCGAGGTCGACGGCGAAGCCGAGGCCGGCCTCGTAGGGGTTCGAGTCGGTGTCGATGTCGGTGCCCCACAGGCGGTAGCCCTTCTCCAAGCGCATCGACGAGAGCGCGCCGCCGCCCATCGGGCGGACGTCGAGGTCCCGGCCGGCCTCCCAGAGCGTCTCCCAGAGGCGATTTCCATATTCGCTCGGCGCCCACAGCTCCCACCCGAGTTCGCCGACGTAGGAGACCCGCAGCGCGACGACGGGCACCTCGCCCACGTAGATCTGTTTCGCGCTGAAGTACGGGAAGCCGTCGTCGGAGACGTCGGCGTCGGTACAGCGCTGGAGCAGGAGGCGCGACTTCGGCCCCCACAGCCCGATGGTGCTCTTTGCGCCCTCCTCGACCGTCACGGAGACTGTCTCGGGGGCGTGGTCTTCGAGCCAGCCGCCGTGGATGCCGGGGGAGTTGCCGCCGCCGGTGGTGACCATATACTCGTCGTCGCCGAGGCGGACGACGGTCACGTCCGCGAGGATGCCGCCGCCCTCGTTCAGGAGCAAGGAGTAGCGGACGTCGCCGACGCCGATGTCGACGTCGTTGCTGCACATCCGCTGGAGGAAGTCGCCGGCGTCGGCGCCCTCGACCATAATGGAACTGAACGAGGTCATATCGAACATCGAGACCGCATCGCGGGTGTGAAGATGTTCGGCGCCCTCGATCTTCGATCGATTGATGCCCTGCCAGCCGTCCTGTGCGGGGATCTGCTCGTCGTACTCCTCGACGAGGTCTTCGTTCGAGTCGTACCACTGGGCGGACTCCCAGCCGCCGGACTGGTAGAACTCCGCGCCGAGTTCCTTCTGCTGGTGGTAGAAGGGGCTCGTGCGCAGGCCGCGGTGTTTCTCGGGCTGCCAGCGCGGCTCGACGATGCTGTAGACCTGGCGGTAGCGCGTGGCGCCCTTGTCGACGAAGTAGTCCTTCTCGCCCGCGTGGGGCTCGAAGCGGCGGACGTGGACGCCGCCGGTGTCGACCGGGCCCGAGGGCAGGCGGGGGACGCCGTTCTCCATCCACTCGGCGACGATCTTGCCGTAGCCGCCGGAGTGGGTCCACCAGATGGCGAGCGCGCTCCAGAGGCCCTCGACCTTCGTCGGGCCGACCGCGGGCATCCCGTCGGGCGTGAAGACGAAGATGCCGTTCTCGGTCATCTCGTAGTCGACGTCCTGGGTGACGGGCAGGAGCTCGTCGAAGGCCTGCTTCGCGGACTTTTCCCTGTCGGGATGGGTGGGCTCTTCCCAGTGTTCGCGGGTGAAGCCGTGGACGGACGCCTGGCCGTCCTCGGAGTTCTTGCCCATCGCGTCGGGATCCACCGAGAGCGTCTCGTGGTTGTACGAGCCCATCCCCAGGCTGTTGCCGTGGGTACGGAAGTACAGGGAGTTGTCCTGGTCGCGGCCGACGGGGCGGTGCGGCCCCTCGCTCATGTACTCCTGGATGTCGCGGTCGCCGGGCACGGCCAGGCCCTCGGTGTTCTCGCCGACGCTGCTTTCGTGGTCCGCGAGTTCGTCGAGGGGCTCGGTGACGACGTACTGGTGCTCGACGGGCGCGATCGGGAGGTCCAGGCCGGCGAGCTGTCCGGTCTGGTAGCCCCAGTTGTTGGTGGCGATCACGCAGCGGTCGCACTCGATCGTGCCGCGGTCGGTGTGGACGGCGGTGATCTCCCCGCCGGCGACGTCGAGGTCCGTGACCTCGGTGTTGCCGTAGAAGTCGGCGCCGTGGCTGTTGGCGATGTACCACTGGAGCGCCGCGATGCCGTCGACGCGGCCGTCCGTGGGGGAGTAGTAGCCGCCGAGGATCTCGTCTTCGTCCACGAGCGGGAGGTGCTCTGTGACCTCCTCGGGCGTGAGGAGCTGGGGGTCCGGGAGCCCGTAGGACTCGGCCCACTCTACGCGGCGGCGGAGGAAGTCCATCCGGTCCTCGCTCCGGGCGAGTTCGATGCCGCCGACCTCGTCGTAGACCCCGGCGTCCGAGAGGAGGCGGCTGGTGTAGTGGGCCGCCTTGGTCTGGATCTTCGAGGGCGAGGTCTGGAACATGATCCCCGGCGCGTGGACCGACGACCCGCCGGTGACGGGGAGCGGTCCCTGGTCGATGACGGCGACGTCCTCGGCACCGAGCTCGCTGAGGTGGTAGGCGACGCTGCAACCGACCGCCCCGGCGCCGACGACGACGGTCTCCGCCTGCTGTGGAAGGTCCGTGCTCATTCGTTCTCGTCCGTCGGTGTCGCTCTCACGGGCATAAAGACAACGGTGGCCGTTCGCCTCCCGACAGCAAAGAGGCGTTTACCGGAGCAAAAGCGAAAAATAGCCTCTTTTTGTCGGTCAGCCGAAAACTAGTCTCGCGCCCTCGTGTGCGCGAACCACAGTCTGACAGTCTGGCGATACGACGGGGCAGCAGCGGTCCCTGCTCGTTACGTGAGCGGTTCCTCACGCACGGTCGCAGCGTACCGCTCGCCCTCGTACAGGATCTCCACTTTGGTCCCCGGTTCGGCGTGCTGGGGCGGGAGGTAGGTGTAGGCGACACACGCGCCCACCGTGTAGCCGTACTCCGCGCTGTGGACGTATCCGAGTGCGTCCCCGCCGTCAGGCGCGAACACCGGGCGGTGTGGCAGGATCGTCTCGCTCTCGTCGTCGAGCGTCAGGCAGGCGACTTCCTGGCTCGGTTCGCCGCCGTCGGCGACCGCCGCCACCGAGTCCGAGAGGGCGTCCTTGCCGATAAAGTCGGTGTCGGTGTCGACGGCCCAACCGAGGCCCGCCTCGTATGGGTTGTGCTCGGTGTGGAGATCCTGCCCCCACAGCCGGAAGCCCTTCTCGATGCGGAGCGCGTTGAGCGCGCCGTTTCCGTACGGGCGCAGCCCATACGCTTCACCGGCTTCGAGGAGGTACTCCCAGAGGCGCTCGCCGTACTCCGAGGGCGTGTACAGTTCCCAGCCGAGTTCGCCGGCGTAAGACACGCGGAGCGCACGGACAGGAATGTTCTTCACGAAGAACTCCTGGCTGCTGAAGAACGGGAAGGCCTCGTCGGAGAGGTCGACGTCAGTGACCTCCGAGAGCACCTTCCGAGCGTTGGGGCCCGTGCACACCATCGCGGCGAGACTGGAGGTCACGTCGTTGACGACGACGTCGTCGGGCGAGTGCGCTCGAACCCAGGCGACGTGGTTGTTTCCGACCTCTCGGCCCGTCGTCAGGAGGAGGTAGCGGTCCTCGTCGGTACGGGTGACCGTAATGTCGGCCCGGACGCCGCCGGCGTCGTTACACATCAGCGTGTACTTCACGTCGCCGACCGCGAGGTCCATATCGTTCGTACAGAGCCGCTGGACGAACGCACCGGCGTCGCTCCCGACGACCTCGATCTTGTTGAACGAGGTCATATCGTGGAGGCCGACGTTCTCGCGGACGTTCAGCGCCTCCGCGCCCTCGATCGGTGACCAGTACTTGCCGGTCCACTCGTCGCGGCCGGGGATCTGATCCTCGTACTTCTCGACGAGGTCTGCGTTGGACTCGAACCACTGCGGTTCTTCCCAGCCCGCTTCGGCCCACAGTTCGGCATCGAGTTCCTTGTGGGAGTGATACATCGGCGTCCGGCGGACGTCCCGCTGGTTCTCCGTCCAGACCCACTTGGGGTGCATCACGTTGTAGACGATGCGGTACTCCTCCGCGCCGATGTCGCGGGTGAAGTCCCAACTGCCCTCGTGTTCGTCGAAGCGGTTGACGTCGCAGTGTGCCAGATCCATCGGCTCGCCGTCGAGTTGCGGGACGCCGGTCTCCATCCACTGGGCGAGGGCGCGCATCGCCCCGCCTGCGTGTGTAACCCAGATTGCCGTCGCGGTCCAGAGGCCGTCGTACTGCTCGACGGGACCGAGGATCGGCAACCCGTTCGGCGACTCCGAGAACATCCCGTTGTACTTGAAGTCCAGATTCGCGCCGTCGGTGGCGGGCAGGAGTTTGTCGCTGGCCTGTCGCGGCGCCTTGTCCGGCCGGTCCGGGTGCGTCGCAGTGTTCATATGCTGCTCGGTGAACTCGTGGACGGAACCCTGCTCGCCGTCGGGGTCGTTGCCGCCGAGTTCCTGCGGATCGGGGACGATCGGCTCGTGGTTGTACGAACCGATCCCGTAAGAATCGCCGTGGGTGCGGAAGTACATCGCGTTGTCTTGGTCCCGGAGGATCGGTCGGTCCGGGCCCACGAGCAGTCGCGTTGCCTTCTCGCCGGAGACGTTCTCGTAGTTCTCGAAGAGGGGGTGGTCGGTGACGTCGACCGCGCTCTCTGCGAGTTCCGGGAGCGACTCGGTCATCGTGTACTGGTGCTCGACCGGTGCGACCGGGAGGTGAACACCGAGTTTCTCGCCCAACTGCCGCGCCCAGATGTTCGTTGCGACCACGACTTCGTCGCACTCGATCTCCCCGCGCTCCGTGACGACGCTCTGGACCGCGCCACCGGTGGTCTCGACGTCTTCTGTGCGCGTGTGCGGCACGAACGTCGCGCCGCGGTCGATTGCTTCCCGGGCGAGGGCGTCGCAGGCGACGACGCCAGAGACCTGTCCGTCGGACGGCGAGTAGTACCCGCCGAGGATCTGCTCGTCGTCAACCAGCGGCAGATGCTCGGTGACTTCTTCGGGCGAGAGCAACTGTGGGTCATCGATACCCCACGCTTCAGCGTGCTCGACGCGCCGTTGAAGGAAGTCCATCCGCTCTTCGGACCGCGCGACTTCGATGCCGCCGACTTCGTTGTAGGCCTGCTGGCCGTCGGCCCCTTCAAGATCCGAGTAAACGCGGCGGCTGTAATCGGCGAACTGCGAGAGTTCCTTCGATTCCGCGGTCTGGAACATAATCCCCGGTGCGTGCGTCGAGGACCCGCCAGTCGTGGGCATCGGCCCCTGGTCCACGACGACGACGTCCTCACGCCCCAGTTGCGTCAACTGGTACGCGAGGTTGCAGCCGACGATGCCAGCGCCGACGATGACAGTTCCCGCTTGCTCCGGCAAGTCTTCAGTTGCATCCATAGGTGATGTCCCCTCTTGGCGTGGACGGCAAAATACGTGTTGCGGCTAGACGGTGACGACCCCATTGACGAAATGAATTAGGACGAGCGGCCTTGAATAATCAATTTTCTAATATTTCGTGGATTACCCCGGCGGATCACTCCGTCGCGCGAGGTCCCGGATCGCGCTCCCGGATCGCATCGAGAAGCGCACACAGCGCGTCGGCCGAGCGGTCGAGGAGCTCCGCGCCCAGGTCGGCGCTGGACTCGCGCGGGTCGCCGACGACGCCGTTGTCGGTGAACTCCTCGGAGTCGACCGCGAGGTTCACGCGGCCCTGCCAGTCGCCCCAGCGGTCGCTGCCGCCCGCCGCGGCCTCCTCCAGGCGGTCCTCGTGGACGGTCTCGGGGTTCGTGTGGCGGAGGAGGGAGGTCTCCAGCGGCCCGGCGTGGCCCATATCCGAACTGTGGTCGCCCACCTCGTCGAACCACGTGAACGGGACGGCGTAGGCGTCGTCGCGGCGGACGATCCGCGCGGTCACCTCCTTCAGCGCCGAGATGTTCCCGCCGTGGCCGTTGACGACGACGACGCGGTCCCAGCCGTGACTGGCGAGGCTCCCGACGACGTCGCGGACGTACGCGCGGAAGGTGTCCTCGCTCGTCCAGAGGGTCCCCGCGAAGTGGCGGTGCTCCTCGGCGACGCCGACGGGAACGGCGGGCGCCACCATCACCGGATCGCGGTACCGCTTGGTGGCCGCGTCCGCGACCGCCTCGGCGTCGAGGGTGTCGGTGCCGAGCGGGGCGTGGGGGCCGTGCTGTTCGGTGCTGCCGACCGGGAGCAGAGCGAGGTGTGTCTCCGCCGCCTTGGCGTCGGTCCAGGTCGTGGTCTCCAGGTCCATACCCGGTTCGTGGCAAAGCGGACCGATAAACGTACGGCCCTCGGGCGGAGCGTTCCCAAACCCGGGGTTTTTGTCCCGCCGACGCCCGGTCTCGAGTATGGAGTACGCCCCGGTGAGTCACTCGACGAGCGATCGGCGCCTCGGGCGCTTTCCCTCCGGTCGGGACCTCTCGGTGACGGTCCACCGCTACGAGGGCGGCGCGGGGCCGACGGTGTACGTCCAGGCCGCCCAGCACGGCATCGAACTCAACGGCCCCGCGGTACTGCGGCGCCTCCACGAGCGCCTCTGCGACGCCGAGGTCGCGGGCACGGTCGTCGCGGTCCCGGTGGCGAACCCGATCGCGTTCGACCACCGGTCGTATCTGACGCCCGAGGCGATCGACGCGTTTAACGCGAACTTCAATCGCATCTGGCCGGGCGATGCCGGCGGGAGCTTCCAGGAGCGGCTGGTCGCGAACCTCTGGCCGCTCGTTTCGACCGCTGACGCCGCGGTCGACCTCCACACGGGGATGCCGGAGATGCTCGAACACGTCCGGTTTCGGGAGTCGGATCCGGCCGCGCGGTCGCTCGCGGAGGCGTTCGGGACCGAGTTCCTCCTGGCGGACGAGGACCCGATCGAAGAGCGGAACGGGGACGGGGGCGACGGAGCCGACGGCGGCGAGGACTTCGCGGGGAAGTTCCGGCAGGCGGCCGCCCGCGCCGGCGTGCCCGCGATCACAGCCGAGCTCTCGAACAGTCGGACGGTCAGCCGTCCCGCGGTCGAGACCGGCGTCGCGGGCGTGTGGAACGTCCTCCGCGAACGCGACGTGGTGGCAGAGCCCGCGGAGCCGACGGGTACACAGCGGCTCCTCCGCGACGACCTGCCCCGGGTGTTCGGGGAGGCGTCGGGGCTCTTCGAGCTCCGCGCGGACCTGTCGGTCGGCGACGAGATCGCGGAGGGCGAGGAGATCGGCACGGTGTACGACCCCTCGTCGTTCGAGCACTTGGAGACGATCCGCGCCAGCGGCGACGGGGTGGTCTACTCGGTCGCCCGGGGGCGCGTCGTCGTCACCGGCGAGCGCCTGGCGAGCATCGCGAGCGTCGTCTGATAGTCATTACTCTCACTATGAGGGCGTCGCGACCGACCGAGCGGACCGCCCCACTCGGGAAAACACGTCGGGTCAGAACCCCGAGTATTTGAAAACCCTCACCATTCCACACGCACCGTTAACCGGTCACAATGTGTCGTATGTTATCACAGAGATGGCGTTTCAGCCGCACTCCTCGTTCGACGCGCTCGCGTCCGTGATCGAACAGCTCGGGGCGGGCGGGCGGACCGTCCGCCGGGCCGAGGCGGCCGCGGGCGACGAGGACGACGCGCTGTGCGCCACGGTCGAGGTCGCGATCCCGCTTTCCGCCCTCGCCGACGGCGCCGACGAGAGCGGCGTGTCGCTCGAACCGCTCGGTGACGGCGCCGACTCGGGCGTCGTGTTCGGGCTCGAACTCCCCGGGATCGACGCGGCGGGCCTCGACGCCGGCGACGGAACGGACGTCTCGGTCCGCGCCGTCGAGGCGACGCTCGAGACGGAGTCGGTGGCGGCGACCCTCGAAATCGTGATCCGGTCGGCCGACGCCGACGACGGCTCGGTCGTCGAGGACCGCGTCGGCGGCCGCGACGTCGCGAGCGGCGCCAGCGGTGCCGGCGGGTCGTTCCGCCGCGGGAGCGATCGCCCGCGCGACAGCGACGGATCGGCGCCGTCGCCAGAGACGCCCGAGGCGTCCGAGCCGCCCGAGGCGGAGGCCGACGTATTCGGCGGCGTGGATTCCACGGACGCCGACGACGCGAGCGACAATGAGGGCGGGGACGCCGACGACGAGGCGGACGGGGCCGACGGGCTCGCGGCCGCCCGCGACGAGTCGGTCCCGCCCTACGAGGACGTGGCGTACCTGGCGCGGCTCTACGAGGTCTGTGACACCTTCGCGGAGATGAGCGAGCGGATCGAGATGGACGTCTCCGCGGAGACGGTGCGCCGGTACATGATCGACGCCGACGTCCACTCACCGACGTCGTACGAACTCGGCGGCGCCGGGCGGACGCCGGACAACAGCGACGACGCCCGGAGCGGTTCGGCCGACGACGGGACCGACGAGCCGGACGAGAGCGTCGTCGAGACCGCTCCCAGCGACGAAACGGCCCCCGAGGACGGGAGCGACGCCGACGGACGCGGGGACGAAGGCGATGGGAGCCGAAACGCGGAGGCCGCGGCGACGCCGGCCGAGGACCGCACGGGATCGGAGCCCGCTGATCGGGTCGCGCCGGAGTCGTTGCCCGACGAGCAGCTGGTCGCCGACGGGATCGGCCTCCCCGAGTCGCTGACGCTGCCGGACGTCGTGGCGGCCGTCGTCGACGCGCGGACGCTCTACGACGTCCAGCGCGAGCTCGGTCTGGGCCACGATCGGACCCGGCAGCTGCTCCGCCAGCTCAACGTCCTCGATCTGGTGCTGTGTCGGGCGTCCCAGGCCGCCGCGCGCGAGGTCAGCGTCGAGACGGTGACCGCGCGGATCCGCCAGTGTACGCCCGACGGCGCCTGACGGCGGGGGCCTGCGCCGATGGCGTCCGGGCGAGACGCCGGCCCATAAACAAAAGTGGATCCGACTCTTTCTGACGGTATGGCATTGAGTACCCAACGCGGCACGAAGACCGGTGCGGAGTTCCTGCTGACCGAGGCGCGGTTCGAGCTGATGCCGTTCGACAGCTTCGACGACGAGATCGAAGCGCTGCCGGACGGCGCCAGCGTCGCGATCACGACCTCCCCGAAGCTCGGGATCGAGCGGACCGTCGAACGATCGGAAGAGGCCGCAGCGGCCGGCTACGAGGTCGTCCCGCACATCGCGGCCCGGTACATCGAAGGGCCCGAACAGCTCGACGAGATCTGCGGCCGGCTCCGGGACGCGGGGATCACCGACATCTTCGTGCCCGGCGGCGACAAGGAGGAGCCGGTCGGGGAGTTCGAGTCCGCCTACGACCTGCTCGTCGCGCTCGACGACCTGGACCACGAGTTCGAGGAGATCGGCATCACGGGCTACCCCGAGGGCCACGACTTCATCTCCGACGCGGAGCTCGCCGAGGAGATGGAGAAGAAGGCGCCGTACGCGACCTACATCGTCACGCAGCTGTGCTACGATCCCGACACGATCCTGGAGTGGATCGAGGAGATCCGCGACCGCGGGGTCGACCTCCCGATCGAGGTCGGCATCCCCGGCGTGATGAAGTACCAGCGGCTCCTCAGCATCTCCCAGAAGGTCGGCGTCGGCGACTCCGTGAAGTTCCTCCGGAAGACCACGGGAATCCTGGGCTTCGTCAAGCAGCTCGTCGGCTCGCGCGGGACCTACAAGCCGGACGCCCTCATCGACGGGCTCGCGCCGTACGTCGACGACGAGACCTACAACATCCGCGGCGTCCACATCTACACCTTCAACCAGACGCCCGACTTGGAGCAGTGGCGGCGCGGCCGTCTCGACTGATAGTATTACTCTCACTGGTTACCGTCGAACGCCCTTACCGAGTGGCGTTCGGCGGTGAGAGACGAGAGTCGTCACTATGAGTCCGCACGCTCTCCCTCGTCGTCTCGGAACGCGGATAGGATCTGTGCGGGCCGCGGCGACGAACACAGCCCCTCGGCGGACCGTCAGGTTCTGTCGGAAGTAAGATTATCCCGAGCGGGTCCCGAGACTGGAATATGACGTACGAGACTGTCGCGGAGGTCGACCCCGCCGTGGCCGACGCCCTGGAGGGCGAACGCCGGCGGCAGAACGAGACGCTGTCGATGATCGCGAGCGAGAACCACGTGAGCGAGGCCGTGATGGAGGCCCAAAGCTCCGAACTGACGAACAACTACGCCGAGGGGTATCCCGGCGAGCGCTACTACGCGGGCTGTGAGCACGCCGACGAGGTCGAGGAACTGGCGATCGAGCGTGCGAAGGAGCTGTGGGGCGCAGAACACGTCAACGTCCAGCCGCACTCGGGCTCGCAGGCGAATATGTCGGTCTACCTGGCGACGCTAGAGCCGGGCGACAAGATCCTCTCGCTGGACCTGACCCACGGCGGCCACCTCTCGCACGGCCACCCCGCGAACTTCGCGGGCAAGACCTACGAGGTCGAGCAGTACGAGGTCGACGAGGCGACGGGCTACATCGACTACGAGGGGCTCGCCGAGAAGGCCGAAGAGTTCGAGCCCGATATCGTCGTCTCCGGATACTCCGCGTATCCCCGCGAGGTCGAGTGGGAGCGCGTCCAAGACATCGCTGAGTCGGTCGACGCCTACCACCTCGCGGACATCGCTCACATCACGGGGCTCGTCGCCGCCGGCGTCCACGAGTCGCCGGTCGGCGTGGCGGACTTCGTGACGGGGTCGACCCACAAGACCATCCGCGCCGGACGGGGCGGCATCGTGATGTGCGACGAGGAACACGCCGATGACATCGACGCGGCGGTGTTCCCCGGCGCGCAGGGCGGCCCGGCGATGCACAACATCGCGGGCAAGGCCGTCGGGTTCGGCGAGGCGCTCTCCCCCGAGTTCGAGGCCTACGCCGAACAGACCGTCGCGAACGCGAAGGCGCTGGCCGAGCAGTTGCAGGACCACGGCTTCAGCCTCGTCTCGGGCGACACCGACAATCACCTCCTCCTCGTCGACCTCCGGCCCTCGCATCCCGACACGCCCGGAAAGGACGTCGAGTCGGCGCTGGAGTCGGCCGGGATCGTCCTCAACGCGAACACGGTCCCCGGAGAGACGCGGTCGGCGTTCAACCCCAGCGGCGTCCGGATCGGGACGCCCGGGGTCACGACCCGCGGCTTCACCGAGTCGACCTGCCGGGAGGTCGCCGACCTGATCGCGCGCGTCGTCGACGACCCACACGACGAGGAGACCGTCTCCGCCGTCGCGGCCCGCGTCGACGAACTGACCGACGAGTACGGCCTCTACGAGTAGGCGCTCGCCGCTCGCGGGCCGTCGACACGCACCGGCCCGCCGACGACTGATCGCCGCGGATCGCGACCGGCGATCGATTTATTTGTCAGGCTATCAATATCAACCCCGAGTATGTATCAGGTGCTTGTCCCGGTCGACGGAAACGAGGCGCGGGCGCGCAGTCAGGCCGAATACGCGCTGACGCTCGCAGAGCGCGCGTCGGACGCCGCGGTGACGGTCCTGTACGTGGTCCCGCCGGACGCCCTGGAGACGGACGCCGGCGTCGATTTCACGGAGATCGGCGCCGCCGTGACGGCCGCGGAGTTCCTCGAAGAACACGACGTGTCAGTAGACCGACGCGTCGAGGGCGGAAAGACGATCGCCGAGGAGATTCTCGACGTCGCCGACGACGTCGACGCCGACGAACTCGTGTTGGGCGGCCGCAAGCGCTCGGGGGTCGCGCGGGTGCTGCTCGGGAGCACGGTCCACGACGTGTTCGTCTCGACCGAGCGGCCGGTGACGATCACCGGGCGGGAGATGTCGATCGAGCGGGGGTCGCGGCGGTTGGTGCTCCCGGTCGACGCCAGCGCCGAGCGCGTGGGCCACCAGGTCGACTACGTCACGAGTTTCCCGGACGCGCCGGAGGATGTCGAGGCAACGGTGCTGTACGTCTTCCCCGAACAGGACTACAAGGGCGCGCCGCCGCACGAGTTCGAGGACGTCGACGCCGCGGTGGAGGCCGCAGACGCGCTCGAAGACGCCGGGATCGACACCGAACGGGTCGCCGTCGGCGGCGGCGTCGCACAAACGATCATCGACGAAGCGGAGGAGCGCGACGCCACGGGGATCGTGATGGGCGGCCGCAAGCGCTCGGGCGTCCAAAAGGTGATCCTGGGAAGCATCACCCAGGACGTAATGCTCTCGGCGGACCGGCCGGTGACGCTCACCGGATAGGACCGGATACCACCTCGGCGACGCCGTAGAACACGCTCGCGTCGCGTCGTCGACGCAGTGCGACTAACGCGGCCGGCGGCTGAGGCGCGTCGCGTCGTCGACACCGGCCGCGGTATCAGAGGAGTTTCATCGAATCGCCGCCCGTGGTGGCGGAGACAGTCGCCGCCGCGGGCGCGTGGAAATCGAAAGAAAGCGGGAGAGAACGGCACTCGAAGGACCGCGGGGTCCCGTCCGGGCAGCCAGGCAGCCGTCGAGTCAGATTCGGACGGGCGGGTCGCGCGCTCAGTCGGACTGAGCGTCCTGGCGCGCGTTCAGCTTGGCCTGCTCGCGGGCGCTCGGGTTGACCGACTCCTTGAACGGCACTTCGGCGACCGTCGCGTACACCGGCTCGCCCTCGTCTTCGGCGTACTCCTCGGGGAGGTGGACCTGGAACTCGATGTCGAGGTCCTCCTCGTAGATCTCGTCGTTGAGCTGCGCGTCGGTCTCGGCCTGGAGCTTGTCGGCGGGGACGAACCCGAGCCCGATGTTCGTCTCGAGGTCGGGATTCCACCACGGCGACGTCATATATCCGCACTCCTCGCCCGTGTCGGGGTCGGAGACGATCCAGAAGTCCGGCGCGTAGTCGCGGATGGGCTCGCCGGCCATCTTGAGGCCCACGAGCTTGAGGTTGAACGGGTACTCGCCGTCTTCGATGAGCTCCTGCTGGCGTTCGAGCTCCTCCTTGCCGATGTAGTCGGCGTCCTTGTCGTCGGGGACCTGGTACCCGAGGTTGACCTGGAACGGCGAGGTCTCGTGGTCCATATCCTGGCCCCACGAGAGGATACCGGCGGCGATGCGGCGGTGGTGACCCGGCGCGATCTGCCGTCCGCCGTGGTCCTTGACCGTGTCGAGGACGGGGTCCCAGACGCGCTCGGCGTTCTGCATCGCGTCGCGCACGTAGATCTCGAAGCCGGCCTCGCCCGAGAACCCGGTCTGGCTGATGAGCACGGGCGCGCCGTTGATCTCGGCCTCCATCAGGCCGTAGTACGGGATCTCCGATACTTCCTCGCCGACGACATCGACCATCACGTCTTCCGCACGCGGACCCTGGATCTGCATCGGGGCGACGTCGATCTCGTCGATCTCGACGTCGAAGTCCTTCCCGACGTTGACGCCCTGGAGCCACTGCATCAGCGTCGAGTCCGAGATGGAGAACCAGAATTCGTCCTCCTCGACGCGGAGGAGGATCGGGTCGTTGAGGATGCCGCCGTCCTCGTTACAGAGGATGACGTACTTGCCGTGCATCACGTCGATCTCGGTGGCGTCGCGGGTGATGACGTAGTTCGTGAGCGCCTCCGCGTCGGGACCCTTCACGCGGATCTGGCGCTCGACGGCGACGTCCCACAGCGTCACCTTCTCGGTCAGCGCCTCGTACTCGGCCATCGCGCCGCCGTCTTCGGGCTCGACGAGGCCGCGCGGGTGGTACATCCGGTTGTACACCGTACAGCGCCAGGCGCCCTCCTCGTTGAACGACTTGTCGAAGAACGGCGACTTGCGGACGCGGGTCGAGACCAGCATCTGGATCCCCGGATCGCCCGTCTGGCGGAGGTTCCGCGGGAGCACTCTGTCGGATTGGTCGATACTCGGGTGGTTCGGGTGGTCCCCTGACATCTTCTGGATCAACACAACAAACCTCAATAAAAGATCACCCTGATAGTGACGTACTTTTATCCCGCACCGGGCGAAGCGCCGTGCTAGACCAACCCTTCCCGCACATCGCTTATGATTCTCCGCCTCAAAACAGACATATGAATGCGTCTCGCCCCGCTCCCGGACCGGACGCCGCGCGCGCGTTCCGCCTCGGGGTCGTCGCCGGCGCCATCGTCGGCCTCGCCGTCATCGGGCTGCTGTACTGGACCGGTGCGCTGACACTGCTGTTGTTCGCGTACACGCTCGCGCTCCTGTTTCCGGTGTACCTCGTGTTGGTCGCGGTCGTGCTCAGCGTCTGGCTCGGCTACGACAGGGATGCGACCGCGCTCCGCCCGGTGAAGGTCGATCGGTAGGACGGCGCCGGCGCCGGCACGGAGCGGATCGACGAACGTCGCTCCCTACGAACGGGCAGCGCCACCGTGAATACGCGTCCCGACAGACACCGTAGCGATGGCACGACTCGACCGCCTCCGAGTGTATCCGGTGAAGGGTCTCGACGGCGTCGAGGTCGACGCCGCGGACGTGCTCGCCGGCGGCACCCTCGAACACGACCGCGAGTTCGCGCTCTTCGACGCCGACGGCGACGTCCTCAACGGCAAGCGCACCGACCGCGTCCACGACCTCTCGACGGACTTCGATCCCGACTCGGGGGCGTTCGCCGTGGAGACGCCCGCGGGCGAGACCGAGGAGTTCGTGCTCTCCGAGAAGCGGGAGCGCGAGCGCGCCGAGGCGTGGTTCTGCGACTTCTTCGACCGCGACCTCACGCTCGAACGCGACGCCGAGCGCGGGTACGTCGACCGCCGCGAGATGGGGCTGTCGGTGCTGAGTAGCGGCACGCTGGCGGAGATCGCGTCGTGGTTCGACGACCTGGGCGTCGGGAGCGTGCGCCGGCGGCTCCGCGCGAACGTCGAGGTCGCAGACGTCCCCGCGTTCTGGGAGGACCGATTCGTGAGCGCCGACGCGCCGGGGTTCCGCGTCGGCGACGTCCGGTTCGAGGGGCTCGACCCGTGCGGGCGGTGTGTCGTGCCGGCGCGCGACCCCGACACCGGCGAGGAGCTATCCGGCTTCCGCGAGCGGTTCATTCGACAGCGCGAGGCGACGTTCCCGGCGTGGGCCGACGAGGACGCGTTCGATCACTTCTACATAGCGATGATCCTCGCGCGCCCGTTCGATGCGGACCGCGGGCGTCGGCTCCGCGTCGGCGACGCGGTGGCCGTGACGGACGAGTGAGAACGGGACTCCGACGTCAGGCCGCTCCGAGCCTCGTTTCGAGGCGGTCGAGTATCTCCCAGCGGAGCGGGACCGGATGGAGCCCGCCGAACGAGATGGCCTCGTAGTCGTACGCTTCCTCGTCAGTCGAACGCTCCTGGTAGTGGGCCCAGCCGTCGACGTGTGGGTTCGGCTCGTGGTGCCACCCGCAGTCGAAACCGGATGCGTCGCTGTAGTGGAAGGCGAACTCGGGGCGGGCGTCGACAGTCTCGCCCGCGTACCAGCGGATCGTCAGCGTCCCCTCGTCGACGTCGCTCTCGAGCGCGGACGGGTCGATCGCGGCCTCGACGCGGGTGAACTTATCCGGCGGATCGCCGCGTGCGTGACGGACGGCGGGATGGCGTTCGACCGTCCGGCGGAGCTCGAGCAGGACGGTGTGGGACGCTGCTCCCGGGTCGTAGCCGCCGTCGAACGCGAACATCGCAGTTCAGGCGGGCGTGGGGGCGCCACCGGCGTATTCGGCGTAGTGTTCGACCGCGTCTTCGACGAGGCGGAGGCGGTACCGGACGATGTCCCAGTCGTTCGCGGTCTGACGGAGATCGCGCGTCTCGCTCGCGGTGTCGGTCTCGGCGGCCCGCTCGCGGAGGTCGGTCGGCGAGTCGACCTCGTACCGGTCCCGCCAGGTCTCGATCTGTGCCTGGAGGTCCGCTTTGAGCGCCAGGAGGTCGTCGCGGTCGCGTCCGTCGAGGAGGTCCCGGAGCGCTCGCATCCGCGTGTAGAGGGGATCGGGGGCGTACCGCGTCGCGCCGTCCGTCGCGGTGGTTCGGAGGACGTCCATCTCGACGAGCCGCTGGAGGTGATCCCGCGCGGTGTTGTCCGCGACGCGGGCCCTCTCGGCGATCCACCCGGCGGACCTGGGCTCCGAGAGCGTGAGGGCGACGCTCCGGACCCGGTCGAACGCCGTCTGGTGTGCTTTCCAGGTGTCGATCCCCGGCCGGCTGGTCATACTAGCCGCTACGCGATCCGTTGCAATGGTTCTATTGTCGGCTCAAATAATTATGCTCGTATTCTGTCAGTCCGTCTGTTCGTGGTCCCGATCCGCGATCGTCGCCGCGATGAGGTTTCGCATTCCGCGGCGGAGGCGACCGCTCATCGCCGTCGAGGAGAGGTCCATCCGGTCTGCGACCTCGCTGAGGGAGATGTCGCGCGGTTCGGAGAAGTAGCCCTCCGAGAAGGCCAACTGCAGCGCGTCGCGCTGTTCGTCCGTGAGGCCGTACGAGGACTGGCCGCTGGCGTCCTCGTTGCTGTAGATCTCGATGATGTCGAGCGCGATGTCGTTGGCGATGGCGTACTCCCAGATCGAGTTCAACGCCGAGCGGTCGGGCAAGAGGAGGTGGACGAGCCAGCCGCCGTCTTTGGTCTCGGTGTGGACGAGAAAGCCGTTCTCGTCGGTCACGATCCCGCTGATAAGGCGGGTCTGCGGCGTGTGCTCGATGTAGTAGATGGCGGTGTCGCCGGTGCGGTCGATCAGCTCGAAGGCCTCGACGGTGACGTCGTCTTCGAGCGCCGCTTCGAGTTCGTCGGGGTCGTCGTATTCGATGAGGAACGGGAAGTACGTCGAGCCCGGATCGGTCGTGCCCTGGGTGATCACGCGGATGTCAACGTCGCCGAGCCGCTGGAGGGTCGGGACGAGCGCGAGGTGTTCGTGTTCGATGTGTAACTTAGCTGTGATCGACATAGGTGGTCTCCGTGGTCGGTCCGACGCTGTCCGGCGAGCGCCGTCGACGACGGCGACGTCGGGACCCGGCGTCGGTCGGTGATGCGGTCTGAGTGCAGTCTTGTGCGTCCGTCTAACGCCCGCCTACGTTTAGTTATCGGTCGGGCGGCCTACGCGGGCGCAGCCGTCCCTCGGCTCGGAGCGATCAGGTCGAAACGCCCCGAGGGTTGGTCCGGGTCGCCCCCGCTTCGCGCTTGTTCTTGGCCGCGAGCGCGACGAAGACGACGAACCCGACGCCGCGCAGCGTGAGGTCCAAGAGGAGCGCGTTCACCGAGATGGTGACGCCGGCGAAGCCGAGGAGGTCGAACACCGACGTCGAGAGCAGCTGCGGCGCCATAAGGAGGAGCGAGCTGAGCGCGAAGCCCGCGCGCTCGGCGCGGTTGACCGATCCGTAGAGCGTGCCGATGACGGTCGCGCCGAGCGCGACGACGCCGAGGAACACCCCGATCACGGGCACGAGGATCTCCGGCACCGAGTACGAGAGCTCCGCGAGGTCGGCGAAGTTGACGATGCGGTACTGCTCGCGAAGCGGGAGGTCGGCGGCGTCGGCCTTCTTCCTGAGGAGGACGATCCCGGGCGCGAGGACGAACGCGAAGGGGACGATCGCCTTGTTCAGCGACAGCGAGAACGCCTTCACGCCGGTCTCGAAGGGGTCGGACTTGGCGACGCCGCTGGCGGCGTAGGCCGCGACCGCGACCGGCGGGGTGATGTCGGCGATGACGCCGAAGTAGAGGATGAACAGATGTGCCGCGAGAAGCGGGATGCCGAACTGGACGAGCGGCGAGGCGAGCATCGAGATCAAGATGATGTAGGTGACGGTCGTCGGCATCCCCATCCCGAGGATGATGCTGGCGACGGCGGTGACGAGCAGCATCACGACGATCGAGCCGCCCGACAGCGCCAAGAGCAGCGAGGTGAGGTTCGGCCCCAGCCCGGAGACGCTGATGACGCCGGGGATGATCCCCGCGGCCGCGACCGCGACGACGACGGGGACGGCCGTCCGCGCGCCCTCCTCCATCGACTTGACGACGAAGGTGCCGACCCTGAACAGCTGATTGTCGCCCAGGTCTCTCCCGGTCCGGTCGCCCGCGGACTCCGCCGCGTTCTGCACCGTGGGGTCGAGATCGAGGTACTTCGACTGGACGTCGGTGTGGTACAGCATCGTCAGCGCGGCGGCGAGCATCGCGTACCAGCCGATCCGCGGACCGACGAGGCCGAACGCCTCGGCCACCGGGAGGCCAGCCCCGCCCGCTCCGCCGAGCAGTCCCGTGAACGGGACGCCGGCGACGACGAAGCTCCCCAGGTCGATCGCGAAGATCGCCGCGAGCGAGCCCAGAAGGGTGAGCCGCGTCTCCTCGCTGTAGGCCGCGATGAACGTGATGAGTGCGACCAGCGCGACCAGGGTGAACCAAGCCGACCGCGACACCGACAGCCGTTCGATGATCAGATAAAACAGCAGGAGCGCGATCGGGACCAGGTAGAACCAGCCCCGTTTCAGATGTTCGGCCACCGAGACGGTCTCGGCGGCGTCGACGCCGCCGATGCCCTCCTGGACGGCCTTGAGGTGGACCATCACCCAGACGCCGAAGAAGAAGACGATCGCCGGGATCGTCGCGAGGACGATGATGTTGGCGAAGGGCGTCGCGGTGTACTGCACCATCAGGAAGGCCGCCGCGCCCATCACCGGCGGGAGGATCTGGCCGCCGGACGACGCCGACGACTCGACGGCGCCGGAGAACTCCGGCGAGTACCCGGACTGCTTCATCAGCGGGATCGTGAACGCGCCCGTGGTGACGGTGTTAGCGATCGACGAGCCCGAGATCGTCCCCATGAAGCCGCTGGCGAGGATGCTCGCCTTCGCGGGGCCGCCCTTTTTTGTTCCGGTGGCGGCGTACGCGAGGTCGATGAACCACTGGCCGGCGCCGCTCATCTCCAGGAAGGAGCCGAAGAGGATGAAGATGTAGATGAAGCTCACCGAGACGGTGACGGGGATCCCGAAGACCCCGTTTTCGGTGTTGTACCAGAGGTTCTGGATGATGTCGGGCCAGGTGAGCTGCGGGATCGCGAGCAGCCCGAGGAACGGCGTGTTGCCGCTGATGAGGTAGCCCCAGCGCGCGTAGACGATGAAGGTGGCGACAATGATCATAAGCGGCAGGCCGAGCGTTCGACGGGTGGCTTCGAGCACCAGGAGGACGCCGAGGGCACCGAGGATGAGCGCCCACGAGACCTCGCTGAGGACGGGGACGCCGCCGAGGACCGGCGCGAGGAAGGGGTAGAGCTCGGTGACGGGAGCGCCGGATTCGAGGCCGAAGACCCGTATGTCCTGGATCTCCGAGAACTCGGTGAGGAAGTAGTACGCCGACAGCGCCGCCGTGATCATACAGACCACGTCGAACGGCGTGACGCGCGAGCGGTTCGGATCGACGAACGCCCATCGGAACAGGTCGCGGACGCCGGTCACGGCGCGGGCGATCGGATTGCCCGCGTCGAAGGGGTCGGTGGCGGCGTCAACGACGCGCCCGAGCGCTCGCGAGAGGAATCCGTCGCCCATACTCGCGGGGAACATCAGGAACGTCAGCGTCAGCGCGAAGGCGACGTGGACCGCGTTGGCCTGCAGGAGCTGCAGCGAGACCTGCCAGTCGGAGGCCAGCGGGATGGGAATCGAGAAGGTGAAGCTCCGCGCCGCGAGGAACAGCTGAAAGAGCGAAAACAGGATGCCGATGACCGCGACCGCGAGGGCGGCCAACCCCTTCAGGGAGCGTCGACGTTCGATCTCGTCGATGAGCTCCTCGGCTTCTTCCCTGGATAGTTCCTCGACCTCTGCTTCGGGTGGCTCGCCGCCGTCGTCGTGGTCGTTCGTGCTCATAGGAGTGTTTCGAGTAGTGTCCGCCGCTCGATGTGGATCCGAACGTCGTTGCCGTTCGTGGCCGCGACTAAGTCATACTGTCGGTCGTCGACGATAAGCGTGTGGTCCGCGATCCGGCCCGGCGAGACCGCGATGCTCTCCAGTTCGGTGATGCCGCCAGGCGGCTCGTAGACGAGCGTCCCGTTGACGTTGGTGACGTTGACGCGGGCGGGAAGCCCCCAGCCGTAGGACTCGAACTCCATTCGGGTGTTGACGAGCGTGTCGCCGTCGACGCGGTACTCGTCGTAGACGCGGGTCTTCTCGACGCTGTGCATGTATTCGAGCGCGACCGTGCTGCCGTCGTCGACGGGCTGGGTGATGTACTCCTCGCCAGTGTCCAGGTCCTCGACGACGAGGACCTGCCCGGTCGGGACCGCGACGGCGACGCCGACGGAGAGGAGGAGTACCGCGAGCGCCGCGGCTACGAGAACGCGACCGACTCGTTCGCCTTCGAGTGTGTTCCGGATCACGGGTGTCGTGTTCAGTTCCCGGCGCGCCGAGGCGGGTGGAGCGACCACCGTCACAGGGTGGGCACGGCAGCCGCTGGAAGCGACGCCAGCCGGCCCGATGGTGCGGCGCGGCGACCCCGCGGCCGGTCACGCCGCTCGTGTGGCCTGGTCCCGAAAAGGGATGCGGGTCCCCGCCGGCTGCGATTGCGGTGGTCCGTACGAACTGCCGCAGGCGCTTACGCGTCGAAGTACGCGGCCGCGCCCTCGTGGAGTTCGATCGACATCCCGTCCTGTGCGCTGTCGGCCGAGATGAAGTCGGTCTTGATCGTGAGGTCCTCGACGTTGTCGAAGATGGCCGCGGTGACGGTCTCGACGACGTCCGCCGAGAGGCCGGCGCGCGTGGCGATCATCGCCTGGACGGCGACGGTCTCGACCGCCTGATCGACGCCGCTGTAGGTGCCGGCGGGGATCGTGTCGTTAGCGAACCAGGAGGCGGCCTCCTTGACGGCCTTCCGGTTCTCACCGGCAATCGGGACGATGTGGATGTCGTTCGTCGTCGCGAGGTCCTCGATGGCGCCGACCGGCCAGCCGCCGACGACGAACGCCGCGTCGATGTCGCCGTTGGCGAGCTGTTCGGACGCCTGCGAGAAGCCGGCGTTCTGCTCGTTGTAATCGGTGATGCCGACCGCTTTGAGGATCTGCTGGGCGTTGACCTGCGTGCCGGAGCCGAGGTCGCCGGTGTTGATCGTCGCGCCGCTGAGGTCCGAGAGCGTCTCGATGCCCGTGCTCTGGAGGGTGACGATCGTGATCGTCTCGGGGTAGAGCGTGGCGACGCCCCGGAGGTTCTCGATCGCGTTGCCCTGGAACGTCTCGATGCCGGTGCCGTTCTTCGCGAAGTAGGCGATGTCGTTCTGGATGAGCGCGAAGTCCGCGGACCCGTCGGCGAGGCTCCCGACGTTCTCGACGCTGGCGCCCGTCGACTGGACGGTCAGCGAGTAGTCGGTGTTCTCCTCGACGATCGTCTTGAACTCGTTCGAGAGCGGGTAGTACGTGCCGCCGGTGCCGCCAGCGTGCCAGCTGAGGCGCGTGCTCGTCCCGCCGTCGCCGCCGCTGCTCTCGGTGGTGGTGTCGCTACCGCCTCCGCCGCTCGTCTCGGTGTCGCTGTCGCCGCCGCTGCCACCGTTCCCGCTGCAGCCCGCGAGAGCCGCGATGCCTGCAATCCCAGTCGCTTCGAGGAATCTCCGACGAGTCCGATTGTTCGTCATACGATTCTCCATAGCGCTCTATAGATTTATATTTTTGGTGTTTTTTTCCCTGATTGTGAGACATACTCAATCGCTAGAACCAGTTGCTTAAATACTTGAAATGATATTTCTTCTTATAATAAAATAATACGTATAGTACTGTCCGGGAGTTAATCTCGGATACGCAAAATAGTAGTTTTCTATTCAGTCTACTTTTATCGTAATTGAATAGAATTCGGATTGCGTTGTACTCATCGCAAAATTTGGGATGAAATTCAAATCACACGAACACGGGATTCCGCCTGACCCTCAGTAAAGAACCCGGATATCGCGAAACGCCTCGGATAGATATCTCTTTCCGATGTCTCAGTATGCAAAGAGATGTCGCTACACTCGGTGGGATTCTGGTGTGACAATGTCCGCTGCGGTGGTCGGTTCCGCCCTCGAAAAAATGGTGCCGCACCCCGCCTCGGGTTCAGCCGACGACCGGTTGGGGGTCGTCGTCGCCGCTCCCGAGGATATCTTCGACGATATCGTTGATGTCCGGAGCGCGGCGCTCACGCCGAGGTTCGTCTGTCGGGTAGTGCGGTACGAGGGGCATACTCTCACCCCAGAGGAACTACGTATCCAACAGCAAAAGTTTCCCTACTCGGTCACTCGTCCAACCGCCGCATCTCCTCGTCGGTCAGTTCCAGATGCGAGGCGGCGACGTTCTGCTTGAGGTGCGAGATCGACGAGGTGCCCGGAATCGGGAGGATGACGTCCGAATGCTGGAGGAGCCACGCCAGCGCGACCTGGTAGGTGGACGCGTCGTGGGCGTCCGCGACGTCCGCGAGCACGGACTCCTTCTGGCCGAGGTCGCCGGCGCCGAGCGGGAACCACGGGATGAAGCCGATGTCATCGGCCTCACAGACCTCCAAGACGTCCTCGGACTCGCGGTTCCCGAGGTTGTACTGGTTCTGAACGGTGGCGATGTCGACGACCTCGCGGGCCGTTTCCAACTGCTCGATGCTGACGTTACTGAGGCCGACGTGATCGATCACGCCGTCGTCTTTGAGTTCCGCGAGCGCGGTCACGGAGTCCTCGATGTCGACGTCGGGGTCGACGCGGTGGTACTGATACAGGTCGATCGTGTCGGTCCGGAGTCGATCCAGACTACAGAGGACCGCGTTGCGGAGGGAGTCGGGATCGCCGCGCTTGAGCCACTCGCCCTCGCGGTTCCGGACGAGACCGCCCTTTGTCGCGACCACGAGGTCGTCGGCGTAGGGCGCGAGCGTCTCGCCGATCAGCCGCTCGCTGACGCCGGGACCGTACGAGTCAGCCGTGTCGATGAAGTCGACGCCGAGACTCACCGCCGTCTGGAGGACGCGTCGCGCGTTCTCGACGTCCTCGGGCTCGCCGATGACGTCCTCGCCGGTGAGCCGCATCGCGCCGTACCCGAGCCGGTGGATCGTCAGTTCGCCGCCGATGTCGAACGTGTCGCTTGCGTTGCGGAGTGTCACGTCGTTCGAACGGTCGGCGGCGACGTAAGTAGTCGGACTGGGGGCTTGGGTTGCCGGTGCCGGGGACTACTGCCAGGTGATGTAGGTCAGTGCACCGATGCCGCCGGTCTCGAGGATCTGCAGCAGCATCATCACTTGTACGGCTACCGTCGGCATCGCCGGCGCGGTGAAGTAGAAGTACAGCGCGACGACGTTCTCCGCCAGGAGGAACGTCCCGAACACGATCGACCCGAGCGTGAACGGCGCGCGGACCTCCCGATACGTGCCGACCCACACCCACAGCACGGCGAGGAGGAGGACGATGTTGACGGTCGCCGCGAGCCGCGCCGCGTCCAGCATCAGCGTCATCGGCTCTCGCCCCCGTGGACTGTGGGCGGTCTCGAACGCGAACGTCGGCGTGGTACTGTGTGGCTCATATTACTCATCGATGCGGGCGAGTATCGTCTCGACCGTCTCCCAGTGGTTCCGCACCCGGTCGCTCGGCAGGTAGACCGTGCCGTAGTCCGCGTCGCTGCTGGTGACGATCCCGTTGTCTTCGAGGACGTCGAGGTGGTGTCTGATCGTGTTGTACGCCAGATCGACCTCCTCGGCCAGCTGATTGGCGTTCCGCGGGCGTTCGTCGAGCGCGCGCAGGATACGAGCACGGTTCGGTCCTCCGCGTGTGCCGGCGAGCGTCTGCCAGAGGACCGTCTCCATCCCTGCCGACGTTCTCCGCACGCTGTTAAGAATCCACCGGCACCGGCGCAGTGAGACGACTCTCCCGACGACAGCGAGGCCGACCCGCCCGCGACCCCGGGTGCTTCCGTCCGCCCCGTCACGGTTCGTGGGTGCATCGTTCGTGGCTCCGACCTCGGAACGCGCGCCGAGGAACTGTTCAGTAGTCCGAACAAAGCGCATTTAGGCCTTTCGGGAGCCGCAGCCAGATATCGGTTCAGAGCCAGTTTGAAGCCACTTTACCCGGACTTGAGGGGAAATTTAGCCCGAATTGCGAAATGGGTTATCAGTCTGTCACTCCTGGTCAGAACCGGATGTCACCAGACAGATCCTCCACCTCGCGGCGGCGCGTACTGCTCGGAATGGGTACCGGCCTCATCGCCGGCCTCGCCGGCTGCGGCGCCGGCGGGAACGGAACCGAAACCGCGACCGATACGGCGACGCCGACGGACACGCCGACGCCGACCGAGACCGCGACCGAGACGGAAACGCCGATGGGCACGGCCGCGGTCCGCGTGGGCCATCTGTCGCCGAACGCCCCCAACGTCGACGTCTACGTCGACGGCAGCGCGGTCCTCGAAGACGTCGCTTTTGGCGCCGTCAGCGGCTACCTCGACGTGCCCGCGGGCGATCGGTCGGTCGAGATCACTCCGGCGGGGAGCCCGGACACGGCCGTGTTCTCCGGAACGATCCCCGTCGAGGCCGACACCGCGTACACGATCGCGGCGATCGGTGAGGTCGGCGACGAGGCCGATCAGGCCTTCGAGCCGCTGATCCTCGAAGACGACAACTCGGACCCCGGCGACGAAACCGCGCGCGTCCGTCTGGTCCACGCGTCGCCCGACGCACCCGCGGTCGACGTGACAGTGGCATCCAGCGGCGACGCGCTCTACGACGGCGTCGCGTACGGCGAATCCGGCTACGTGGAGGTCCCCGCTGGCGCGTACACGCTCCAGGTCCGCGGCGACACCGAGGGCAACGACGGCGACGTCGTCGCCGAATTCGACCTCGATCTCGCCGGCGGCCAGGTGTACACCGCCTTCGCCGCGGGCTATCTCTCCCCGGACGACGAGCCCGCGGATACCCCCTTCGACCTGTACATAGCCCAAGACGCAGGCGGCCAGATGATGGGCTGACAGCGCACCCGTCGAGGCACCCCCCGCGGCCCGTCATCCGCTTTCGAGCGCCAGACGGTTACACAAAACTTTTACCGGACTCGCCGAACTGTACGATACGGTCAACGGACTCCGCCCCGACGGGCGCCCGGGTAGGGGTACACGAGCGAACGTCGGGGCGCCGTCCGATGGACATTTTTCGAGGGCAAATCGAACAAGCGGCGGCGCCGACACGCTAAAGCGCGATGTAGACCGCCGTGTAGCCGAACAGCGCGATCGTGACGCCGCTCAGTGCGATCACTGCATACGAGAGACTCGCCCGTAGAAGGTGGGACCGCTCCGTCGACAATCGGCGGAAACTCCCGTTCCCGTCCCCATCCGATGCGAGCAACGACCGCGCCCACGCGACGGCGCCGCAGGCCAATCCGACCGCCAGGATCGAGAACACGAAGTGATACGACACGTCGAGCGTCGGCGGGACCAACAGCAACGGCGCGACACTGTACGCCGCACCGAGGGTGACACTCCGATCGAAGACCGGGCCGACGGAGCCGTCTGTCAGCCGCACTACGACCAGGACGGCGAGCCAGATCGTCGCCAGTTCGACGGCGAACGCCCCCAGGAGATGCAGCGTCGGATCCGCGTGCAGCGCCACGCGCCCGTCGAACACCGCCAGGCCAAACGGATACAGCAGTTCCGGGGGTTCGCCCGTGAACAGATCCCCCCACGGGTGAGTGGCGAGACCGATCACTGCCGCGGCCGCCAGTACGCGCGGCGAGAGGTCGGCGTACCGCCGCACGGCGGCTGCGAGCACGACGCCGGCGACGACGAACGCGCCCATCACGAAGCCGCCGAGTGCGCCGCTCACGGCCAGGGCGACGCCGACCAAGCCGATCAGTAACGCGACGCCGACGCTCCGGGCGAGTCGCGTGCGCCCGGCCTCGCCGGCGCGGAGCGTCGCCAGCGCGACGGCGGGGCTGACGGCGGCCGCGACGACGAGCGAGTGGGTCATCGAGCGGTGGACGCGGTTCGCCGCGCTCCAGAACGCGTCGGCGTCGGCAGCGGCGACGACCTCGGACCCGTCGACTGCGAACAGGGCGTAGGCGACGTCGATATCGGGCAGGGCCGCGAAGGCGCCGGCCGCGACGCCGACCGCCAGAGCGCGGCGCGTCGGCCAGCCGCGCCACTCTGCGGCTAAAGCCGCGAGGGCGAACGCGAGCATCGCGTGGCCGACGAACACGCGTAAAACTGCCGCGCTCAGCGAATATAAGCGACTCGCCCCGTTGTGAGCCGTGATATCACGCCGGGACCGACTCGGCGGCCGAGGCCACCACCGACTAAGTGACGGCAGCGCGATGCGGAAGTGATGGATACGCCAGCCGATATCCGCGAGGCGGTCCCGGCGTTCGACGACGTTCGGTATCTGAACACCGGCGCCAGCGGCCCCAGTCCCCGTCCCGTCGTGGAAGCCGCACAGGCGGCACTGGAAGCTCACGAGTGGGACGCCGCCCGCAATCCCGGGCCGTACCCCCACGCGTTCGAGCGGTACGACGAGGCCCGCGGCGACGTCGCCGCCTTCGTCGGCGCCGACGAAGACGAGATCGCGCTCACCCAGAGCACCACCGACGGCATCAACCGCATCGCCTCGGCGATCGACTGGGAGCCCGGCGACGTGATCGTCCGCACCGATCTCGAACACCCCGCCGGAATCCTCCCGTGGCAGCGGCTCGAACGCGACGGCTGCGAAGTCCGGGTCGCGCCGACCACCGAGGGGCGCATCGATCGCGACGCCTACCGCGACGCCGTCGCCGACGCGAAGCTCGTGTGTCTGAGCGCGCTCACCTGGAACTACGGCACGCACCTCCCCGTCGCCGAACTCGTCGCGGACGCCCACGACGCCGGGGCGCGCGTCCTCGTCGACGCCGTGCAGGTCCCCGGACAGACCGATTTCGACGTCTCGGCGTGGGGCGCAGACGCCGTCGCGATGGCGAGTCACAAGTGGATGCTCGGGCTCTGGGGGGCCGGCTTCCTGTACGTGGACACGGATGCCGCACCCGACTTCCACCCCGGCCAGATCGGCTACCGCGGCATCGAGCGCTTCGACGACGCCGGCTACGAACTCAAGCCCGGCGCGGCGCGGTTCGAGGTCGGCACCACGAGTCCCGCGCCGTACGCCGCGCTCTCGAAGTCGATCGACGTCCTCGAAGGCGTCGGTCTCGACACGATCGAGGCCCACATCCGTGAGCTCGCCACGCGGTTCGTCGACCACGTCCCCGACGATCGGCTGGTCAGTCCGGCGGATCCCGAGTCGGGTCTCATCACCGTCCGCGTCGACGACCCCGAGACCACCGTCGAGCGACTCAACGAGGAGTACAACGTCGCTATCAGATCGCTTCCGGATCCGGCGGGCGCCGTGCGCGCGTCGCTCCACGTGTACAACACCGCAGAAGACGTCGACCGACTCGCGACCGGCCTCGACGAAATCGGGTGGTGAGACTCAGCCCTGCAGTACGGCCCGGATGAGCCGCCGCTCCTCGTCCTCGGTGACCTGCTCTGCGTCCATACACGCGTGGACGACCTTGTGGACGAACTCGGGGTCGTCGAAGGGCGACGCCTCCGGGTCTTCGCGCTCGCTCTCGCGCTCGTCGGGACCGGCTTCGATCGCGTCCAGCCGGCGTTCCACGGACCCGAGCCGGTCTGAGAGTTCGTCTACGGCGTCGGTGAGTCGGTCGATATCTTCGGCAGCGACGTCTGGAGCGTGACTCGCTTCGGCCTCCGCGCCCGGTTCGGACGTGGTGCCCGTAGTGGGAGCGCCATCCGGCTCTGGGGCGGTCTCATCCAGCGATTCCGACGTCGCATCACCTTTCGCGACCTCCGATTCGCGAGCGGAATCCGCGTCCGTACTGGAATCTTCGTTGCCTGGTGTTGAGGCATCGTCGTCGGAACCGAAGAGGGCAGCCGTCAGCGACGCCCGATCAGCCCACTCGAAGCCGTCGATGTCGCGGATGCGGTTGCTCACCGTCGCGCGCGAGACGTCCAAGACGTCGGCGATTTCCTGCTGGGTCGCGGCCGGACGCTCGTAGATGGCGCGCAGCGTCTCGCGGTCCTTCGCCGACAGCGAGTCCAAATCGACCCGGGCGGGTGCGACCTCCGCGTCCGAGTGGTCGGACGCGTCGCCGCCCTGATTCGGGGTTTCGGATTCGGTGTCGTCCTCCGACTCGTCCACATCGCCGTCGGCTGGAGCGGGCACCGGTGGCGCCGGGTCGCCGTATTCCTCGAGGACGCGTTCGACCAGATCCGCCGATGCGCTCGGGACGCGCTCGGCGATGTCGGCGTACGACGCGTCCGGTTCGTCGGCGGCGAGGTCCAGGATCCGCCGTTGACGGATCGACTTCGGAGCGTTCGATCGGTTGTGTGATTCACTCATCTGCCATCCCTATCCAGTTGGATCAGAAGTATTTACACTACATTAATAGTTCCGCGGTACGGTTGAACGTTGCCTGATGGGCCGAACCGGAGGTGAGTCGAATCGAGAGTGAGAAGTTCGACTACCGTCCACCGCGTGGGAGAGATCCGAGACGTACAGAATTCGTATATCAGGATAGACTTTATCACGGCATCCCCCGGAGTTGGAGCCTGATTTCGCCCGCGCGACGCCGGTGAAGTGATACGTCTCCCCGCTGTATCCCCTCGACGAGATGGCAGACAGTTCCGAGACCGTTCGGCTCCCGCTCGAACCGCTCCGGCGCCGGGTCGCCGACGCGACCGGCGAATCGGCCTCGTTCGTCGAGCTCACGGGCGTCGACCTCACGGCGAACACCCTCGAAGTCACCTACACGATCCCCGACGAGGACGTCCCCGTCGTCGAGGTGATCGTCGAGGGGCCGAACGGCGAGACGGACACGACGCCGGTTCGGCTCGACGCCCCCGCCGGCTTGAGAGTCTACGGCGAGCTCCTCCGTATCGAGTACGCCGGCCGCGACGCCGAGACCGACGAGATCCTCGTGTCGGTCTCACACCGCCGCGGGGACGACTGGCACACGCTCCTCGGTTGCGGCCAGATGTGGGCCGTCCCGACCGAGCGAAACGGCGAGTCGATTTCGCTCACCTGCCACGTCGAGACCCCGTCGGTTCCCGAGGAGGAAGACGAATCGGATGCGGAAGTCGACGACGAACCCGAAGCCGACCAACCAGATGGACCCGATGCCGACTTCTCGGACGAGGCGCGCGAGAGCGACGAGGGCGGCTTTTTGAGCGGTCTCGACTGATATCGCCGTTCGCTAAATCGTATATCGAGATACGAAATTTGTGATCACAATTGGATCTGAACATCCTGAGCGGGAACGGATTCATCATCTTACATTTCCGATACAACTTTATCGAGTGAGCGGCGCCCGATACGTATGCAAGGAAAGCGGGTACTCGTCACCGGCGGCGCGGGGTTCATCGGATCGAACCTCGCCAACACGCTCGCGGCGGACAACCACGTCATCGCGCTCGACAACGGCTATCTCGGCACGCCCGCGAACCTCTCCGACGACGTGGAATACGTCGAAGCGGACGTCCTCGACGACGGCCTCCCGACGGACGTCGACGTCGTCTATCACCTCGCGGCGCTGTCCTCTCGGCAGATGCTCGAAGAGAACCCCCGGCAGGGCGCACGGGTCAACATCGAGGGCTTCGTCAACGTCGTCGAGCAGGCTCGCGAGGACGGTTGTGACACCTTCGTTTACGCCTCGACGTCGTCGGCGTACGGGAGTCGGACCGAGCCGAGCCCCGAGGATATGGACCTCGAAGCGTCGACGGGCTACGACGCGTCGATGCTCGGCCGGGAGCGCTACGCGGAGTACTACAACGACTTCTACGACGGCCTCTCGCTCGCGGGAATGCGGTTCTTCTCCGTCTATCAGGGCTACGGCGGCAACGAGGAACACAAAGGCGAGTACGCGAACACGGTGTCGCAGTTCGCCGACAAGATCGCCAGCGGCGAGTCGCCGGTGCTGTGGGGCGACGGCACGCAGACGCGGGACTTCACGCACGTCGACGACATCGTCCGCGGTCTCGTCCGCACGGCCGAAGCGGAGCTCGCCGGCGTCTACAACCTCGGGACGGGCGATCCGTACTCGTTCAACGAGATGGTCGAGATGATCAACGACATCCTCGGTACCGACGTCGAACCGGAGTACGAGCCGATCCCGCTGGAGAACTACGTCCACGACACCTGCGCGGACATCACGCGGATCCGCGAGGCCACCGGCTGGGAGCCCCAGATCGACTTCGAGCAGGGCGTCCGGCTGGTCTGTGAACCCTATTTAGACGACTGAGGCGCCGATCCGACCCTGTTGCGCTCGTCGTCGTCACCACACGCGGACGGCCGGCGTTCCGCAGTCCTCACACAGGATCGCCTCGGAGCCCTTGTAGGTCCCCGCGTCGAGGTCGCCGTCGCAGTAGTGACAGTCCGTCGTGTCCAGTCGGTCGAGTAGCTGTTCGGGATCCCGCCGTGCCGACTCCTGATCCGACATACCTCGATCGTGGTGGGCAGTCGACATAATTCTACCTCCGAGACCGACGTCCGACCCGGGCTATGCCGCTTCGTGCTCGGCGCGGAGTTCCTCGACGAGGCCCTGCGCCGCGCGACGGACCGCCTCGTCGCTGGACTGGCTCGGCTCCCAGCCGAGCGCCGAGAGCTTCTCGATCGACAGCCGCATCTTCGGCACGTCGCCCGTCCACCCGCGGTCGCCGCCCGTGTAGGTGTACTCGGGATCGAGGCCCATCTCGTCAGCCACGATGTCGGCGATGCGGTTGACCGACGTCGTCGTCCGCGTGCCGAGGTTGTAGATGTTCAGCGCCTCGTCGGCGTGTTCGACGACGTGACAGATGGCGTCGACGCACTCCTCGACGTGGAGGTACGACTTCTCCTGGCGGCCGTCGCCGAGGATTTCGAGCGTCTCCGGATCTTCGAGGAGTTTCTCGATGAAGTCGGGGATGACGTTGCCGCGCTGGCGCGGCCCGACGATGTTGGCGAAGCGGAAACACCACGCCGTCATCCCGTAGGAGTGCGCGTAGGTGGACAACAGCGACTCGTCGGCGAGCTTCGACGCGCCGTAGATCGAGATCGGCTCCAGCGGCGCGTAGTCCTCGGGCGTCGGTCGCGGCGCTTCGCCGTAGACGGTCGACGACGAGGTGAAGACGACGTGCTCGACGCCGACCTCGTCCATCCGTTCGAGGACGTTGTAGGTCATCGCCGAGTTCTCCTCGAACAGCTGGCGGGGCTTGTCGTAGTTGGTGTCGGTGTAGGCCGCGAGGTGGAACACGACGTCGACGTCGCCGGTGACGACGCGCGCGACGTCGGACTCGTCGGTCAGATCGGCCTCGACGAACTCGACGCCGTCGGGAACGCGGTCGCGCGTCCCCTTCGAGAGGTCGTCGGCGACCACGACGTCGTTGTCGGCGCGGAGGTGGGCGGCGAGGTGCGACCCGATGAGGCCCGCACCGCCGGTCACGACGACGCGCTTGTCGGTCAGATCCATACCGGTAGTGTGAGAGAACCGAAAAAAGGGGTTGCGATGCGGCAGTGGATAGATCTCCCTGGCCTACGATCGCGTCGTGACGACCTCGACGGAGCGCGTCCGCGGCCCGTCGCTCTCGACGAACAGCACGGACTGCCAGGTCCCGAGGTCCAGGGAGCCATCGGCGACCGGGATCGAGACGCTCTCGCCCAAGAGCATCGCCCGCAGGTGCGCGTCGGCGTTGTCGTCGATGGCGTCGTGCTCGTAGCCGTCGCCGCGCGGGACGATCGAATCGAGCGCGCGCGTGAGGTCTGCGCGGAGCCGCGACTCGTTCTCGTTGACGACGACGCCCGCGGTCGTGTGCGGGACGAACACCGTACAGACGCCGCGTTCGACGTCCGCCGGGACCGCCGCCGCGACCTCGGCCGTCACGTCGCGGACGTCGACGCGTTCGCCCGTCTCGACTTGGAACGACATACCGGCCGTTTACCACCCAGCGTGATGAGTGTTACCAGTGGTTTTAATCTCGTTTGACAGCTCCAGGGGATATGACGCTTCACCTGCCGCGGCTCGGGCTCGGGACCTCGGATCTCGGGATCACACTCGGCGACGGTGACGACGACCCGGAGGCGTGCGTCACCGCGGTCGAGACGGCGCTCGATCTGGGCTACCGCCACGTCGACACGGCCCAGATGTACGGGAACGAACACCTGGTGGAAAGGCCATCGAGCGGTCGGACGTCGACCGCGACGAGGTCGTTCTCGCCACGAAAGTCCACCCGCAGAACCTCGCGTACGACGACGTCATCGAGACTACGAAGGAGAGCCTCGACAGACTGCGGACCGACTACGTGGACCTCCTCTACGTCCACTGGCCGATCGACGCGTACGATCCCGACGAGACCCTCCCCGCGTTCGATCGACTCCGCGAGGAGGGCCACATCAACCACGTCGGCGTGGGCAACTTCACCGTCGAGACGCTGGAGGTCGCCCGCGAGGTCCTGGACGCGCCGATCGCGGCGAACCAGATCCAGCTCCATCCGATGCTTCCGCCGACCGAGGGCGAGCGGGCCGAACTGCTCCCCTATGCCGCCGAACACGGTATCGAGGTCGTGGCGTGGTCGCCGCTCGCACGGGGCGAGGCACTCTCGCTCGCGCCGGTGCGGGCGGTCGCAGAGAAACACGGGGTGAGCCCGGCGCGCGTGATCCTGGCCTGGCTCTCGGATTTCGACGTGAGCGCGGTCGCGAAGGTCTCGACGCGCGACCACCTGGAGGACAACCTCGAAGCGCCGTCGCTGTCGCTCGACGACGAGGACGTCGAACGGATCGAGTCGATCGAGGAGCGAAAGCGGCTGTTCGACCGCGAGGACGCGCCCTGGAACCAATAGCTTCGACCGGCGCGGCGGAAACTGCCGGTCCGTCGGGAATACGGGCTGTTTGTGTCGAGTCAGCGACCGAATCCGTCAGTAACTGTCGAATAGACAGATGCACTCACGTTATTGCATATTTTGGACATTCGTATTTCAAAATACGAAATGAGAAAACAAATGGAGAAGACTTAACCGTATACCCGGTCTGTGTCTAATCGCAATGGCAAACGGTAAGGTTGATTTCTTCAACGACGCAGGCGGTTACGGCTTCATCTCTACGGACGACTCCGACGACGACGTGTTCTTCCATATGGAAGACGTTGGCGGCGAGGATCTGACCGAAGGGACGGATATCGACTTCGACATCGAACAGTCCCCCAAGGGACCGCGCGCGACGAACGTCGTCCGCAACTAACGTAGCGTTCGCGTCGCCGCGCGGCGACACGATCGACACCACTTTTGCAGTAACTCATAGTGATTACTCTCGTCTCGTACCGCCAAACGCCGTCACCGGGGGTGGCGTTCCGGCGGTAAACAGTGAGAGTAATCACTGTCAGCCGCAGAGAGGCGTCACGGGCGACCGTCCCGGCGGTACGTACTGGACACTCACGAAGTGATTCGATGAGTGATTCGGACGAGGCCATCGACGACCGCGAAGCGCGCACCGAGAAACGGCGCGACTGATCGCGCCGCGGTGCTTCGAGCGCGTCCGGTCAGTCGTCGCCCAGAACCCCCTGGGCGACGGCCATATCCTCCACGTCGGGGTCCTCCTCGGAGTGCCGGAGGACGAACCGCTTTCTGAGGATGTCGGCGGCGTAGATGACCGTCCCGACGATGATGAGGGTATCCCCCGGGAGCCGCGCCCAGAACAGCATCTGGATGATCGGCTGTTCGTAGAACGCGAGGCTGCGTGCGGCGGCGTAGCCCTGGGTGAAAGCGGTCTCCAGCTGGAGGAAGCCCACCGGGAGCACCGAGACGAACACCATCAGCGCGAGGCCGACGTTCCAGCACCAGAAGGACGCCCGGAGCCACGAGGCGTCCCAGCGCGCGGGCTGGATGGCGATCTGGAGCATATACGCGACCATCCCGAGCGCGAGGAAGCCGAACGCGCCGAACATCGCCGCGTGGGCGTGGCCGACGGTGAGGTAGGTACCGTGCTCGTAGTAGTTGATCAGCGGGAGGTTGATGAAGAACCCGAGCACGCCGGCGCCGACGAAGTTCCAGACGCCGCTGGCGACGATGAACATGAAGGGCAGGCGGTAGGGGAACTCGCCCGCCGACATCGCGCGGTACTGGCCGAGCGCCTCGTAGAGGATGAACACGAGCGGGATCAGCTCCAGCGTGGAGAAGACGCTCCCGATCGGGACCCACGTGTCGGGCATCCCGATCCACCAGTAGTGGTGGGAGACGCCGATGACGCCGGTGCCCATCACGAGGAGCGCCTGGAGCATCACGGCCTTCTCGGCGCTGCGCCGCGAGAGGAGGTTCATCGACACCAGCGTCAGGCCGACGATGGCGACGATGAAGAACTCGAAGGCGCCCTCGACCCACATGTGGACGACCCACCACCGCCAGAACTCCGTGACGGCGATGTTCGTCGACGGGGTGAAGAGGAAGCCCGCGGTGAACAGCAGGGCGATCGAGCCGCCCGCGTAGAGGATCATATGCGCGAGGCCGTACGGCGGCTCGCGGTCCAAGAGCGGCTTCAGCCCGCGGACCGCCAGAACCGCCCAGATGCCGAAGCCGGCGAGGATGCCGAACTGCCAGACCTTTCCGACTTCGAGGTATTCGAGGCCCTCGTTGCCGAGGAGCCACCACAGCTGGCCGTCGAAGTAGCCGTTGGCGCCGAGCCAGATGCCGCCGAGACCGCCGACCACGACCACGACCAGCGCGCCCAGGAGGCCGTTCACGTACGTGGACTGCCGCGTCGGCTCGTGGCCGGTCAGGAGCGGCGGGAGGAAGAGCCCGGCGCCGAGCCACGTCGTCGCGATCCAGAGGATCCCCAGATCGATGTGCCAGGTCTTCGCGATGGCGAAGGGGAGCAGCTGCAGGATGTGGACGCCGAAGACGCGTTCGATGCCGAAGAAGCCGGCGCGCTCGATGTAGAAGTGCGCCAGCAGGCCGCCCAACAGGACCTGCGCGAGGAACAGCCCGGCGGCGATGGGAATGAACCGCAGGGCGGAACGCTGGCTCGGGAAGACGCTCATCTCGCCGGGCTTCGGCACGGAGATGCCCTCGGCCTTCGGCTCCGGGAGTTCGACCGAACGGTAGAGCCAGATCCCGGCGCCCGCGCCGGCGACGAGCAGGATCATCGCGATGACGCTCCAGGTCATCGCGGCCCCGGTGGCGTCGTTGCCCGCGCCGGGCTGGTACGGCCAGTCGTTGGTGTAGCTGTGGCTACTGCCCGGCCGGTCGGTGTGGGAGAACCACGCGGTCCACATCGCGAAGTCCGCGAACTGCCGCGCCTCCTCGGCGGATTCGATCATCTCCGCGGGTACGCCGCGGGCGTGCGAGCCCTCGTGATACCGCTGGACGTACTCCTGCCGGACCTGCCGGTGCGCGTACAGCTCGGCGGCGGAGTACTGGATCGCCCCGCCGTCGTAGCTCGTATCGAGTTCCTGCTCGACGATGTCGGCGACGGCGGCCTGGCGCTCCGAGGAGAGGTCCTCGTACGCCGTTCCGTACCGCTCCTGGGCGTAGTACTCCCGCATATACTGGACCTTCAGGTCCAGCGCGTCGGCGGTGTAGTCGACGCCGTAGTAGGCGCCGTTACCCAGGATCGAGCCGTGGTTCATCAGGCCGTTCTTCTGGAAGACCCGCTTCCCGTCGCGGATCTGTTCGTCCGTGACGACGACGTCGCCGTCGGGGCCGACGACCTCCTCGGGGATGGGCGGCGCCTCCTGGTAGGCGAACCAGGCGCCCGCGCCCATCACGACGAGGTTGAACACGAACACGACGACGATCGCCTTCGCTATCGTCTTTCGTCTCAGCTTCATAAGTGACACTCTAAAGCGGACGTATCAAAATCCGCACCTCGGTTTTCGGATCCGGTCGGTCGATCCGAATATGTTCGATTCGCCCGTTGCTATGTACGTTTCGTTCCCCGAGGGAAACCGCGGGACGCCGTCAGCCCTCGTAGCCGGCGTACTCCATCAGCTGTGCGAAGATGTCCGTGTCCATCGCGGACTCGTAGACAACGCCGCCGAGCATCCCGCCGGGGTAGAAGCCGCCGTTCATCACGTGGTTCACCTTGTGGCAGTGCATCAGGTAGATGCCGGGGTCGGCGTCGGCGGTGAACTCGATGGTGTGCCGCTCGGCGGGGGCGACGTTCGTCACGTCCATCTCGTGGCGGGCGGCCTCCGGAATCGTCCCGCCGTCCTTTTCGACCCGCTGGAAGCGGTGATTGTGGATGTGCAGCGGGTGGCTCATGTAGCCGCCGTTGACGAAGTGAACTCTCACTCGGTCGCCCTCGCTGACGATGATCGGCGAGCCGTCCTCGGGGTGGAGCGTCCGCGGCGCGCTCTTGCCGTTGACGGTGAAGACGTCGGGCTTGCGGTTCTGCGGGTCGTAGGTGGCGTCCTGGCCCGCGGCCATCCGCGAGAGCCGGGAGTCCCAGTCCTTGACCGTCATGAAGTACTCGCGGTCGGCGCGCTCGTAGCCCTTCGGATCGACGCGGAAGATGCCGAACATCCCCATCTCGATGTGGCGGTGGGTCTGGTAGTGTCAGTGATACAGGTGCGTGCCGGGGACGTTCGCGGGGATGGTGTAGGTGTGCTTCTCGCCGGGGCCGACGCGGATGCCGGTCGTCGTCGGAACGCCGTCGTCCTTCCAGGCCTTCCGGACGCCGTGGAAGTGGAGGGTGTGGGGCCGCATCCCGTCGGTGTTGTCGAGGGTGACCTCCATGTCCTCGCCTTCGGTCGTCCGGAGGATCGGTCCGGGGACGCTGGGGTCGCCGTCGCCGGCCTGGAACGCCCACACGCGCGGCAGTTCCACGGGCCCGCCCATCGTCTCCAGCGGGTGGACGGCGTGGTGTGCGGGCGTCGACTTCAGCGTCACCGACCCGCCCTGCTCGTCGACGTCGACGACCTCCGGCGGACTCGTCGAGGGAACCGAGTCATCCGTCGTCGCCTGATTCGCCGTCTGCGACGCCTGGACGCGCTCTTCGGTCGGGGCCGTACAGCCGGCGAGACCGAGCGCGCCGGCGGAGCCGGTGGCAGCGAGGAATTCGCGACGCGACATCGTCGAACCGGGTGCGCCTACGGGTGTGCTCATTACACTCGGTGCTGGGGGCCAGACGGCGGTATAAGGTGAACTCGCTTCCAGCCGGTCCGGACGCCGTCGAACATATTCGGAGGTTCCGCGCGGGAGCTCTTTCGGGAGTGTCCGAAGACGAAAGGAAACTACTTCCCGTCCGCGCGTGCGCTCCACGAGTAGACGGCGCGCCGGCCCACGCGCGGTCGTGGCCGCCGCGCCGACGCCCCGAATCGATGTCTTCGAACCCCCTCTCCGACGCGCTGACGCCCGATCCGGAGTCCGTCTTCGCCGCGCTCGCGGACCCGCAGTGTCGGGCGCTCCTCCGCGCGCTCGACCGGCCGAAGACGGCCACGGAGCTCGCAGACGCCGTCGAGATGCCGCGCTCGACGGCCTACGAGAAACTGCGCCGCCTCGCCGACGCCGGGCTCGTCCGGAAGCGAGAGACCGCAGAGGAGGTCCGGTACGCGATCGACTTCGAGACGGTCGTCGTCCGCACCGCCGGCGACGACGACCTGTCGGTGTCTGTGTCCCGGCCCTCGACGTCGGCCGCCGAGCAGCTGACCGGGATGTGGCGCGAGGTGCGGTCGGAAGCGAGCGGCGACTGATAGTCACGATGACGAGGCGTCGGCGGCTTCCGTGCGGACTTATGGGGCTGGCCGGGATTTTGGGTACTGATGGCCAGAGCCACTCTCGTTCTCGACCTCCCCGAGCAGGTGTGGGTTTCGACGCTCTCGCGGGAGTACCCCGACGCGGAGTTCACCGTCCTGGCGGCGATGCCCGCCGACGACACAGGCGTAGGGCTCGTCGAGATCTCCGCCGCGAACATCCAGGCGATCGTGGCGACGATCGACGGCTACGAGACCGTCTTCGACGTCACGGTGCTGGAGGCACAGCCCGACCGCGCGCTGGTGCAGTTCGAGACCACGGAGCCGCTCCTCCTCCGTTCGCTGAGCGAGGCCGGGATCCCGCTGGAGCTCCCGATCACCATCGTCGACGGCGAGGTCACCGTCGAGGTCACCGCCTCCCGGGAGCGCCTCTCGGAGCTCGGCGACCTCCTGGAGCAGTTCGGCATCCCCTTCGATCTCGTCTCCGTGACCCAGTCGGTCGACACGCAGTCCCTCTTGACCACAGAGCAGCACGAGCTCCTGGAGACCGCGATCGAGGAGGGGTACTACGACACGCCCCGGACGTGTACGCTGACCGAACTGGCCGAGTCGGTCGGCCTCGCCAAGTCGACGACCAGCGAGAAGCTCCACCGCGCCGAGAGCAAGGTGATAAAGGAGTTCGTCGGCGCCGACGACGCGGAGTAGCGGCCGCCGCGAGGGCCGCCCTCCCCCGGCCGATCAGCGGGACGAAGACCCCGGCCCGCTCGCCACTTCGCGTTCCGACAGCCGCCGCTCGACGCGCTCGACGGCGCGGGAGAGCGCCTCCAGCGCCGCGTCGCGCCCGTCGTCGACGAGGTCGCGCGAGGGGCTGGCCAACGACAGCGACCCGGCCACCTCGTCGAGGACGACGGGCATTCCGATGGCGTAGATCCCCGAGATGTCCTGGCCGCGGTTGATCGCGTAGCCGCGCGAGCGGATCCGGTCGAGGTCGGTCCGCAGTTCGGCGGGCGTGACGCCGTCGCCGCTGGCGCGGTCTCCACCAGGATCTCGTCGAGGCGGTCGTCGGGGAGGTACGCGAGGATCGCCTTGCCGGCGGCCGTCCGGGTGATCGGCGACCAGTCGCCGACGAGCAGGTCGGGGTTGTGGGTCGGGTTCGACCCCGCGCCGTTGACGAACATCAGCCGGCCGCCCTCCTCGATGGCGGCCCAGGCCGTCTCGCCGGTGCGATCCGCGAGGTCCCGCAGGGGCTGTTTGGCGGCGACGTAGAACGGCTGGCGGGACTTGACGACCGTGCCGACGTGGAACCACTGGTGGGAGAGCCGGTAGGTGCCGCCGTCGTTGATCGCGTAGCCGTGGGCGGCGAGCGTCTTGAGGTGGCGGTGGGTCGTGCTCTTCGTGAGGTCGAGCCGCTCGGCGAGTTCGGTGACGCCGGCGGGACCGCTCTCGGTCAGCGCCCCGACGATCCGCAGGAGCGTCTCGTCGGCGCCGACGAGGGATCCGTTCCCGCTCATATCACTGGAAGCGATCGGGGCTCGATAAATCTCCCGGCACGGTCGGCGAGCCGTCCCACCGCGTCGGGCTACGGGGCCCGCCGGTCGCCGACGTGGACGACGCCGTCCTCGACGACGACCTCGTAGGTGGGCAAGACGATGTCGTCGTTTCCGAGGTGCTCGCCGGTCTCGATGTCGTAGGACCACCCGTGCCACGGGCAGGAGATGACGCACTCCTCGTCGGTGTAGGAGCGCTCGACGCGCTTGCCGGGCTCTTCGAACTCGCCGACGAGCTTGCGGTGGGTCTTCCCGCTACAGACCGGACCGCCGTCGTGGAGGCAGTGGTTCTGCAGCGCGTAGAACTCGCCTTCAACCCGGAGGACGCCCACCTCGGCGCCGTCGACCTCGACGAACGCCCGGTCGCCGTCCTCGAAGTCGTCGGCGGGGCCGACCGCCACGAGGTCGCCGGTCGAATCGCCGCTCACAGGCCGAACACCTCCGCGGCGTTCTCGCCGAGGATGCCGCGTTTCTCCGCCTCGGAGAGGAACGGCAGGTCGATGACCGTCGTCGGGCGGTCGTAGTCCCAGTGGGGGTAATCGGAGGCGAAGAGCAGTTGATCGGGGCCGACCATCTCGATGCACTTCCGGAGGTACTCGGGATCGGCGGAGACCTCCAGCGGTTGGGTGCCGTAGTAGAAGTCGGTGATGTACTCGCCGGGCTGTTTTTCGAGGAGCGGCGCCTCCTCGGGGCGCTTGAGGTACTCCTCGTCGAGGCGCGTCATCAGCGAAGGGAGGTACGTCACACCCGACTCCATGAAGGAGATGTCGAGGTCGGGGAACTTCTCGGGGACGCCCTGGACGACGAGGCTGACGATCTGAGACATGTTCGACTCCAGGAAGCCGAGCGTGTGAGTTTCGAGCATCTCCTGGTAGCCGCCGCGGACGTACTCGTCGAGGCCGGCGCCGCCGGTGTGGAACACCGCGGGCAGGCCCATATCCTCACAGCGCTCGTACAGCGGGTCGTACTTCCGGTTGCCGAGCGGCGGCGTCGCGCCCGCGGTCACGAAGAAGGCGCCGACGTACTCCTCGCGGCCCTCGATCTCGTCGAGGATCTCCAGGGAGGCTTCGACGTCGTAGTAGGGGATCGGCGCGAGGCCGAGGATGCCGTCGTCGGGGTCGAGCACCTCCTCGCTCATATACTCGACGTAGGCCTTCGCGAAGGCGGCCTGGCGGGTGTCGTCGGCGGTGGTGCCCGCGCCGGCGAGGATGAGATGCGAGATCAGGAGCGTCTGGTCGACGCCGATGGCCTCCATCCCCTCGCGGATTCGCTCGGGCGTCTCGGGGTCGTCGGGGTACGAGGAGTGCTCGCGGGTGATCTTCCCGTGGGCCTGGCGGTCGCCGGTCGAGAAGGGGAAGAAGGAGCTGAGGTTCTGCTTTGCGCCCTTCTCGTCGAAGTTGCTGCCCTCGAACCGGGTCTTCCAGGGCTCGTCTATGTACTCCGCGACGTCTTTGAACGACTCCATATAGTGGCAGTCGCAGTCGATCACGTGGTAGGCGTCGAGGTCGTCCGCGCGCCTCGGTTCCGCGTCGGGCTGAGACATACTCCTCACCTGCGATTAGTCAATATTAAAAACGTCGCAGCAATCGACATCGGGATCATATGCGAAAAATAATACCGTCTCTGTACTGCGATTTTATCGGGATATTTTTTCGAATAGAATCTATCATCCCAAATTGCGGGACAGTTTATATACTATATCGAATCTCGGAAGCTCGCCGACAGTTGCGCGCCAGTTTCCCGTATGGCGGGACAATTCACGTCCGCGACGGGCTCGCTGTCGGGCCGAGACTCGGCGCTTCCGTCACCGCCGCATCCGGCCCACGCTGCGGCCCCGGCATCGAATCCCTTTTGACTGACCGGACAGTCAGTTCGAACAACGAGATGGAGCGCACAGTATGACCGAGGATACGCCGACCGAGATCCTGCACGCGACCCACAGCGCCGTGTGCAAGCACGGCTACGCGGACGTGACGATGCAGGACATCGCCGACGAGACGGACCTGTGCAAGGCGTCGCTCCACTACCACTACGACGGCAAGCACGACCTCCTCGTGGCGTATCTCGACCACCTCTACGACCAGTTCGAAGACCGCATCGCCGACCCGCCCGGCGACACCCCCGCAGCGCGCCTCCGCGGCCTCGTGGACGAACTCCTCACCGAGCGCCCGGACGCGCCGGCCTTCCAGACCGCCCTGTTGGAAATCAAGGCCCAGTCCCCCTACGACGACGCCTTCCGCGAGCGGCTCCGCCGCTTCGACGACGCCTTCGCCGACGCCGTCCGCGAGGTCGTCGAAGCGGGCGTCGACGACGGGACCTTCCGCGCCGACGTCGATCCCGAGGCGGTCGCGTCGTTCCTGACGACCCACGTCAACGGCGTCCAGACGCGCCACGTCGCCGTCGGCCACTCCCTCGACGAGGCGGCCGACGCCGTCGACGCCTACGTCGACGAGGCGCTGCGGGCCGACGCGGAGTCGTCCGCCGCGGGTCCGAAAGCCGAGGGCGTCGGCGCGGGAGGCGCGACCGAATGAGCCTGCTCGACCGCCTCGGGTCGGTGTTCAAGGGGCCGGAAGAACTGAACCTCACCAGCGGCGGCATCGGCAAGCCGCTCTTCTTCCTCTCGCTGCCGATCGTCATCACGAACCTCCTCCAGACCGCGTACAACCTCGCGGACACGTTCTGGCTCGGGCAATATAGTACAGAGGCGCTGGCGGCGATCAGCTTCGGGTTCCCGATGGTGTTCCTCCTGATCTCGCTGGGGATGGGACTGTCCGTCGCGGGCAGCGTCCTCGTCGCCCAACACGTCGGCGCCGGCGAGGAGGAAGAGGCCGAGTACGCCGCCTCCCAGACGGTGAGTTTCGCCACGATCGGCTCTGTCATCCTCGGGGCGATCGGCTTCCTCGCGGTCGGCCCGTTCATCCGCTTCCTCGGCGCGTCGCCGGACGTGCTGCCGCTCGCGACGAGCTACATGCAGGTGATCGCCGCCGGGCTGCCGTTTATGTTCGGCTTCTTCGTCTTCATCGCGCTGATGCGCGGCTACGGCGACACCGTCACGCCGATGCTCGTGATGTTCGGCTCGGTCGTCCTCAACATCGCCCTGGACCCGATCCTCATCTTCGGGTTCGACGGCAACCCCCTGTTCGGGATGCTCGGGCTCCAGGACCTGCAGGCGACGCTCTTTGCGATGACGGGCTACACCGGCTCGGGGATCACCGGGGCGGCAGTCGCGACCATCTTCTCGCGCGCGCTGGCGTTCCTCGTCGGCATCGCGGTGATGGTCGAGGGCGTCCGCGGCGTCCGCATCCGGCCGAGCCAGATGCGCCCGGACTTCACCTACCTCCGCCGCCTGCTCGACATCGGGATCCCGGCCTCCGTCGAGGGGACGGGCCGCGCGCTGTCGGTGAACCTCCTGCTCATAGTCGTGGGGATGTTCCCGACGACGGTCGTCGCGGCCTACGGGATCGGCGTGCGGGTCTTCTCGGTCATCTTCCTTCCCGCGATCGCAGTCGCCCGCGGGGTCGAGACGATGACCGGCCAGAACATCGGCGCCGAGAAGCCCGACCGCGCCGGCTTGGCCGCGGACTTTGCCGCCAAGTGGACGCTCGTCATCCTCACGGGCGTCGGGCTCGTCACGCTGCTTTTCACCCGGCCGATCGTCGCGATCTTCACCAACGACCCCGAGGTGATCCGCGTCGGCGCCGACTTCCTCAGCTACGTCGCGCCCACCTTCGGCTTCATCGGCGTGATGCGCTCGTACTCGGGGAGCTTCCGCGGCGCGGGGAAGACGCTCGTCGCAGCGGCGATCTCGGTGATAATGCTCGGATTCATCCGGATCCCCGTCGCGTACGTCGCGTCGCTGTCGTACGGCTCGACGGGCATCTGGATGGCGTTCCCGATCTCGAACGTCGCCGGCGCGCTCATCGCGTACGCCTGGTACCGGCGGGGCTCCTGGCGGACGGGCTCTGTCCGACGCCCCGCGCCGGCCGACGACTGACGCCGAAAATCCCGGCGGTTACAGCGTGTCGTCGTCGATGTTGCCCGGGTCCGACGCGGTGTCGAAGAGGTTGTTCTCCGCGCCGTCCATGAAGTCGTCGCCGGGCTCGCTCTCGTCGACGACGTCGACGTTGTAGGCGTCGATGCCCATGCTGATCAGTTCCTCGGCGGCCTGTTCCTCGGAGACGAACTCCTCGTCGACTAGCTGCTCGAACTCCGAGAGGAGCTCGTCGGGGAGCGTGACTTCGACTATCGGCATTACCTCCGGGTTCGTCCTCTGGGTACTTGAGTGGCGGGCTTCACCCGGCGCGGCCGCCGCGGAGGGCTCGCGACTCAGAACGGCGCCTGCGGCCCGTATCCGGCCTCCTCCGACTCGCCGAGGTCGCCGAGGTCGCCGAAGTCGCCGCCCTCACCGCGCCCCGGCGCGGGTTCGCCGCCCGCCGGCTCGCTCGGCACCGAGCCGACCGCCCGATACGTCTCTTCCAGCTCCCGCAGCTCCTCGTTGATCGATTCGGCCTCGTGGTGCATCGGGTGGACGCGCACCCGCACGATGTCGTACTCGTGGCGCTCCGAGCAGCCGTTCCACGCGCGGAAGGCTCCGACGGCGAGCGTGTGGCTCTGCGGGCAGAACTCCGTCGTCGGCGTGAACTCCGCCCGCAGCGCGTCGCCGTCGTCCTCTACGGCGTAGCGGAAGCCTGCGTCGGGGTGTCGCGTGTCGAGGTTCAGCCGCGCGAGGTTGTAGCCGAAGGTCATATCGTAGACGCCGCGCTCTTCGAACACCTCGCGCGTGAGCCGGTGGAAGGCGCGGTGGGCGTCGCCGTCGAGCACCGCGGCTTCGTCCAGGAACGGCCCCGGCTCGGGGTTGTGTTCGGGCACGAACGCGTCGTAGCCGTCGAAGTGGGCCGCGTCCGCGCCGCCGTCGCTGCCGCCGAACGGAGACGGGATTCCGACCATACCGTCGCTTCGACCCCCAGAGGGGTAGCCGTGATCCCGAATACGTTCGTCCGGTCGCTACGTGTAGACGCGGACGACGTGGCCGCCGCAGCCGCACTGGTCGACGTACTCCCACTCGAGGTCGTCGTCCGCCGATTCGAGCGCGTCGTAGAGGTAGGACTCGGGATGGCCGTGGGCGCCGTGGGTCACGAGGTTCACGTGGTTGCCCGGCGCGGTGTGTTCGATCGCAGAGAGGGCCTGCTCGACGACGAGCGCGCGTTCCTCGGCGTGTTCGGGCCCTTCGAGGTTCGCCGACCAGGAGTTGTCGTGGACGCGGTCTGTCACCGGATCGGCGTCGAGGTCGTGTTCGTGTCCGTGCTCGTCGTCCGAGTCGGCCGTGTCTGTCGCCATAGTCAACGCTAGCGGACGGACGGGAGGGACGGTTTCGCCGAATATGTTCGATGAGTCGGCTACTCGGCGAGGAAGTCCAACTGCGCCGTCAGCTCCCGGCGCCGCTGGGCGCTGATCACGGTCGCATCGAGGAACGAGCCAACCACCGCGACGTCGAGTTCGAACTCGGTTTCGGCCTCGACTCTCGTGCCCCCCTCCGTCTCGGTGACGTAGTAGCGGGTGATCATCTCCTCGAAGATGCCCTCGCGCTGGCGGTAGGCCAGTTCGGCGTCGGCGTCGTCGAGCAGTTCGAGGGTCAGTTCGATCCGGACGGGGCCGACCTCGTTGGCGAGGTGGAGGTCCGTTCCCTCGTGGGTCACCTCGTCGAACCCGGCGGCGCGCATAAAGGGCCCGACGTCGGCCATCCGCGACCGGACGGTGGCGGCGTCCGTATCGAGGGTTCGATCGACGGCAACGCGGCGCATACTACTGCTTGGGGAGTTTCGCGACGAACTCCAGCGGGCCGCGGCGTTCGACCTCGTAGCCGTCGGCGTCGAAGGAGTCGACCTCCGCCTGCATCTCGTAGAAGAGGGGCTTGGGCTCGTGGTCGTTCACGAGCTCGAGGGTCTCGCCGCTTTCCAGTTCGGCGAACGCCTCGTGGATCTTCGGGTGGCGCTCGGCCGGCGGTACGTCTCTGAGATCGAGCGTCGTCGCTGCCATATCTACCACGTCCTCGCCGACGGACGAACCCCTTTGGACGAATATGTTCGCCCGACGCGCGAGCGATCTGGAACCGCGCTCCCGGATTATCCGTCGCGGGGACCATCTCCCGACTGTACGATGACCACGACAGGTACTTCCGCCGGCGGACGGAGCGACAGCGAATCAGCGGCGGATTCCGGCGACGGCGCGCCGCGGATCTCACGCCGCGGGGCGCTTCGCGGACTGGGCGCGGCGGCTCTCGCCGGCGGCGCACTCGGCGGCGCGGCGACGGGCGTCTCCGCGCAGTCGGGCGACGTCGAATCGTGGCTCTCGGACACCTCGAACTTCGACGGCGTCGTCGACCGGACCGGACAGTCCTCCGTGACCGTCGAGGTCGGCGTCGAGGCCAACGGCGGCGCGTTCGGCTTCGGTCCGGCCGCGATCCGCGTCTCCCCGGGGACGACGGTCACCTGGGAGTGGACCGGAAACGGGAGCGCCCACAACGTCGTCGACGCCGACGGCGCCTTCGAGTCCGAACTCACGGACGCCGCGGGCCACACCTTCGAACACACCTTCTCCGAGACGGGGACCTACACCTACTCCTGCACGCCCCACGAGACGCTCGGGATGAAGGGCGCCGTGATCGTCGAACGCGGCGGTGGCGGCTCCGGCGACGGGGGACAAAACATCGATCCCGGGGCGGGAGGCCTCCTCTTGGCGGGCGCGTTCGGGGTCGCGCTCGCGTCGCCGGGGCTGTTCGGCGCGTTTCTCTGGCTCACCGGCCGCGACGGCGACGGGCGGGACCCGGCGCCGGGTCGGCGCTGATCCCCCGGGCTACCGTTCGCCGCCGGCTTCCGCCTGGACTTCCGACCAGAGCTCCGAGAGCTGTTCGGCCGCAGACCGCGAGGGCTCGCTGACCTCCAGTTCGAATTCGCCGTCGGTCGCGCGGACGATCACCTCCTCGAAGTCCACCGCGTAGGTGGCCGCGTTCTCTCCCTCCTGTTTCCGGAGGAGCCCCGCGGTGACCATCCGTTCGAGCGCGCGGTAGGCCGTCCCGTTCGAGAGGTCGCAGTGCTCGGCGACCTCCGAGGCGGTCTGTGGCCGGTCCAGCGCGCGGAGGATGGAGCGACACGGCTCGCTCGTGAGCGCGTCGAACACGGGCCCGAGGTCGGGCTCCATCGCGTCCGAGAGCGGATTCGCACACATCGTATGATCGCAGCGGCGTGGTCAGTCGGCGGCGCGGTCCCCCTGTGCGACGCGGCGGTCGCCGAACGCGACGCGTCCTCGCCGTGCAGTCGGAGGTTGCGGAGGGGAGGGTATGACTCCAGTCCCGAACACGTTCGCGTCCACCATTGCGGACGACGAGACGTCGGGAGGGCGCGTCGCGTCGACAGGCCGAGAGCCCGTGCGGACTGCTGTGGGCGAGGTCGGGACTCACGACGGAATTCGTTTGTCCACCGCAGACGGATTTCGGTCCGCACACATCGAATGAATATGTTCGCGTGGTTCTGTTCGGGATAGTAACCGCGCCCGCGTTATATGGAAAACCGGTGCCATCGTCCAAGTGGGAGATGACGACCAATGTTCGACACTACTCGACGCCGGACGCTCGAATGGCTGGGGATCGGCGGCGCGGCCTCGATCGCGGGGTGTTCGACGCAGGCCCCGACCGCTGAGACCGTCGAAGAGACGCAGGCGGCGACCGCGAAGGCGACGTCGACGCCGAAACCGACCGACGTCGACCGCGTCGCCGCCGATCCGGGCGACATCCCGGATCCGATCTCGCGGTCGGAGCCGAAGCACCACGACGTCACGCTGACCGTCGAGGAGGTCACCGCCGAGATCGAGGAGGGCGTGACGTTCTCCTTTATGACCTTCGACGGGCAGATCCCGGGGCCGATGATCCGCGTGCGCCAGGGCGATACGGTCTCGCTCACGATGGAGAACCCCCCCGAGAACAGTATGGGTCACAACGTCGACCTCCACGCGGTCTACGGGACCGGCGGCGGGAACGTCGCCACCACGGCCGCGCCCGGTAAGGAGAACTCGATGGAGTTCAAGGCGATGTACCCCGGCGCCTACATCTACCACTGCGCCGTCGCGAACCTCGATTACCACATCTCCAGCGGGATGTTCGGGATGATCGTGGTCGAGCCCAAAGAGGGCCTGCCGGAGGTCGACCGGGAGTTCTACCTCGGGCAACACGAGATCTACACCGACAAGGCGGTGGGCGAGACGGGCCACCACGGCTTCAGTATGGAGAACATGGCGAACGAGCAGCCGACCTACGTGGTCTTCAACGGCGAGAAGTACCCGTTCACGCCCGACAAGTACGGCACTATGAAGGCCCAGCAGGGCGAGCGGGTCCGGGTGTTCCTCGTCGACGGCGGCCCGAACTACTCGTCGAACTTCCACCCGATCGGGAACGTCTGGTCGAAGGGCTACCGCGACGGCTCCTTGGAGCCGCCGATCGAGAAGCACCTCCAGACCGCGAAGGTCCCGCCGGGCAGCTGCTTCGTCGGCGAGATCGAGACGCCCGTCCCCGAGCGCATCAAGCTCGTCGACCACGCGCTCTCGCGCGTCGCCCGCCGCGGGCTCCTCGCGGAGATCGACGTCGAGGGCGACGAGCGCCCCGAGGTCTTCGATCCGAGCCCGGACACGCCCCCGAGTGAGGACGAGGAAGGGCCGCTCTACTAACCCACCTTTTTCCGCTTCGGGTGCGCTTCGCGCACCGCTCGGCGCAAAAACCTGGAGGGAAAAATGCCGCCGACGTCACGGTCTCCGGCCGTTCGCCGGCGGTGAACCGCTCGCTTCGCTCGCGGATGCTCGGTACAGCTACTATGGTAGCGTTTGCGACTGATTACTCGTCCGGTCGCACGACGACGTGCGATCGAGTGAGTGAAGACTTGCAAGCGCTACTACAGGTCCGCTCACGCCGGTGGCGCTGTCGCTCGCTCCGGCCCCGGTCGTCGCCCCGCTCGGCTCCCTCGCCCATCGGATCGTCACGCGGGGAGAGGTGTCGCGTCCGCGCGGGCGTTTCGCCTGTCCGGATCAGTCCGCTTCGGCGCGTCCGCTCGGCATCGCGCCGTCGTACCCGTCGGGGACGTACGCACACAGCGGGTCGCTCCCCAGCGGATCGCCGGTGTGGGCGAAGGCGCGCGAGCGACTCCCCCCGCAGATGTGGCGGAACTCGCAGGCGCCGCACTTTCCGCGGAGCGCGTCGGGATCGCGGAGCGACCGGAAGAGGTCGCTCTCGCGGTAGCGCTCGACGAGGCTGTCCGACCGGACGTTTCCGGCCGATCGGGGGAGGAACCCGGAGGGGTAGATGTCGCCGGTGTGGCTGACGAAGGCGAAGCCGTCGCCGGCGGTGATGCCGAGCCGGCGGCCGATCCCGTCGTCGCCGGGCGCGTCGCTGGCGTCGCGCTTGCGCTGGATGGCGACCCGGCGGTAGTGCGGCGCCTCGGTCGTCTTCACGCCGAACGGCGCCGACTCGCTCACCGCCGAGAGCCACGCCATCGTCTCTTCGGCGCGCTCCGGCGACACCGGGTCGAGCACGCGGCCGCGACCGACGGGGACGAGGAAGAACACCGACCACAGCACCGCGCCGAGGTCCGCGACCAGATCGCGGATGCCTTCCAGCTCGTCGACGGTCGCGGCGCAGACGGTGGTGTTGATCTGGAGCGGGACGCCGGCCTCCCGCGCGGCGCGGGCGGCCGCGACGGTCTGGGCGAAGCTCCCGGATTCCCCTCGGAAGTCGTCGTGGGCCTCGGCCGAGGCCCCGTCGATGCTCAGCGCGAGGCGCTCGATGCCCGCGTCGGCGAGGTCCGCGACGACGTCCGGCGTGAGCGAGTTCGTCCCGCTGGGCGTCAGCGTCATCCGAAGTCCGCGGTCGGTCCCGTACTCGATCAGTTCGAGGAGGTCCGAGCGCGCCAGCGGGTCGCCGCCGGAGAGGACGACGAGCTGGCCGTCGCCGAACGAGCGGGCCTCGTCGAGGAGGCGCTTGCCCTCCTCGGTGGAGAGCTCGTCCGGATGGCGCTCCGGCCGGGCGTCCGCGCGGCAGTGATCGCACGCGAGGTCGCAGGCCTGGGTCACCTCCCAGACGAGGACGAACGGCCGCCGGCTGGTGTCGATCGCGCTCGGGTCCGGGGGCGCTCGGTCCTTCTTCCGGACGCCCTCCGGCGGCGCGGAGTCGTCGGGGCGGCCGGGGTGTCCGCGCTCCGGTTCGTCGCTCGGGCCACGGCGGGGAGGTGCGGCGTCTCTCATAGGGCGTGGTTTGGCCTCGGCCCCCCAATAATTCACACCGAACATCTTCAGTTCCTGGGAACGGTGGCGCGCCGTCGGCGAATATATTCGGCGTCGGATACCTACCACGTGGGGTCGTACACGATAGTATGCACCCCGAAACACACCTCGCGGAGTTCGACGCGCCGAGCGACCGGGCGATCGACTTCCTCGACGCGCGCGACCTGCCGCCGCCGGAGCCGCTCCAGGAGACGATGACGCGGCTCGCGGACCTCGACGGCGAGACGGTGTTCGTCCAACTGAACGACCGGGTGCCGCAGTTCCTGTTCCCGAAGCTCGACGAGCAGGGCGTCGCCTACGAGACGAAAGAGACCGACGACGGGGTCCTCACCGCGATATGGGACCCCGACGGGGAGTAGCGGTCACTCGGTTTCGGCGCTCTTCGCCAGGACTAACAGCGCGGTGCTCGGCTCGTCGGCGACCGGCGAGATCTGCTGGTCGCCGTCGAACCGGGCGACGTCGCCCGCCTTCAGAGCGTGTGTCTCGCCGCCGAGCTCCAGCCGCAGCGCGCCGTCGAGGAGGTACAGAACGATCTCGCGGTCGGGGTGGTCGTGCGGCGGGACGCGCTCGCCGGCGTCGAGGCTGAGTTTGACCGTCTTCGGCTCGCGGTCGGGGAAGACGTTCGCGTGCGGGGCGGCCTCCAGGTCGGGGAGGTGTTCGATTCGGGTCATCGGTCGGATTCCTCTTCGAGGGTCGGTTCGAACTCGTCGGCCGCGAGGCCGCGGCGGACCGGCTCGTGTTCCGCGTCGGTCGGCGGCGGCGTGGTGACGAGAAGCGCCTCCAGTCGCTCGTCGTCGGCGGCGCGGATCCCGCGGCGCGTCCCGGCCTCGATCGCGACGGCGTCGCCGGGGCCGACCGTATGGGCCGTCTCGCCCTCGCGGACGGTGCCGCGCCCGGCCCGGACGTCGACGACGACGTCGCTGTCGGGCGCGTGGACCGGGATGTACTGGCCGGGCTCGAAGCGCGTGACGACGGCCTTCGCCGAGTCGCCGCGGAACGCCTCGGCCGCGTCGAAGCGCTCCTCGCGGTATCCGCCGGTGGCCTCGAAGTCGATTCGTGGCATCGGTCGGGAGAAGACGGTCTCGACCGATCGGTCTTTGCGCGAACATCTTCGCGTCGGGCCGCGCTGTGACGGACTGTGTCGCGTCGGGCCGCGCTGTGACGGGACGTGTCACGGCGGACCGCACCCGAAGGGCGGGCGGCTACTCGGCGACGTAGGAGCGGTGCTCGCCGCGCGTGCGCTGATCGACGAACTGGTACCGCGTGGCGTCGCCGAACTCGCCGGCCGAGGAGTCCTCGCCGTCCCAGTCGTACACCTCGTCGGCGCCGTAGCAGTCGTGGCTCGTGAAGAGCGTGACGAGCTCGCGGGGCAGCGACTCGCTCGCTTCGAGGTCGACGACGACGAGCCGGTCGGTGAAGCTCTTCGCCAGGAAGGCGTCGGCGACCGCCTCGTGTTGGCGCGCGCGCTCGACGAGTCGTTCCAGTTCGGCTTCCCGATCTGTCATCACCGGAACGAGGCGGGGCGGCGGCCTAACCCTGTCCGCGAACATATTCGCGCTCAGACACACGGGCTCACGGACGTTACCGACGCGTATGGGCGCGATCCCCGCCGACATCGAGACCGACACGCAGCCCCCGATGACGGTCCCCCTGTGGCACTTCGTCGTCGCGCTGGGGTTCCTGCTCGCGGGGGTCGTCCTCGGCGCGCTCGCGCCGCTGGGCGTCGCTCCCGGCCGGGCGACCCTCGCGCACGTCCACCTCCTGCTCGCCGGGTGGGTCTGCGTGACGATCATGGGCGCGATGACGCAGTTCGTCCCGGTGTGGTCGGGGACGGCGATCCACTCCGAGCGGCTCGCCGCGGCCCAGCTGTGGGGCGTCGGCGTCGGGCTCGCGGGGTTCGCGGGCTGCCTTCTGACGGGCGCGTACGCCTGGCTGCCCGCGTTCGGGGCGGTCCTCCTGGCGGGCTTCTGGGTCTTCGTCTACAACCTCGGGCGGACGCTCCTGGGCGTGCGGCCGTGGGACGTCACCGAGCGACACTTCGCGCTCGCGCTGGGCTTTCTCGTCGCCGTCACCGGCCTGGGACTGGCGCTCGCGGTCGGGTACGTCCGCCCGGTCTTCGCGGACCTACCGGTCGTCCGGGGCGACGTGCGGGCCGCGCACGCGACGCTCGCGGTCTTCGGCGTCGTGTTGACGACGGTCTTCGGCGCGCTGTACCAGCTCGCGACGATGTTCACGCAGTCGGACCTCGACCGGCTGGACGCCCCGCTGCGGACCGTCGAGGAGATCGGGTATCCGATCGGCGTGGTCGCGCTGGCCGGCGGGCGGCTCTTCGGAAGTTCGCTGGCGGGGCGACTCGGGGCGCTCTTGGTCGTCGCCGGCGTCGTCGCGATGGCGGTGATCCTGGGGCGCCGGCTCCGGCAGCGGACGGTCGAGTGGACGCCGATGCTCCGCCGCTACGGCGTGGCCGCGGCGGCGATGCTGCTGTGGGCCGTCCCGACCGCGCGGGCGTGGTTCCTCGCGCCGCTCGACCCCGCCCACACCTTCGGCGCGCCCGCGGGCGTAAATCTCCTGCTGTTCGGCGTCGTCGGCTTCGTGGTCGCGGGGACGCTGTACCACGTCGTGCCGTTCATCGTCTGGGTCCACCGGTACAGCGACCGCCTCGGCTTCGAGGCCGTGCCGATGATCGACGACCTCTACGACGCCCGCCTCGCGCGTGTCGACCTCGTGGCGCTCGTCGCGGGCGCGGCGGCGCTGACGCTCGCGGAGTCGGGCGTGTTTGCGGCCCGGACGGTCCCGTGGGCCGGGATGGGCATCGAGACCGGCACCGCGGCGGCGACGCTGTTCGGCGGCGTCGCAAGCGGCGTCGGGTTCGCGGTCTTCGCCGCGAACCTCGTCGGCGTCGTGCGCTAGCACGGGATCAGATCGCTCGCGGTCCTCCTGCTTCCCGCGCTCGATCGCTCGGACGAGCCGGCTCAGTCGCGACCGGCCGAGGAGCGCCCCGGGAACTGACGTTTTCTCACGAGTCGCGATCGGCTCCGGGCTCTGAGAGGCATCTGCGACTGGACCCCCATAGTCGGTCGACCGGGAGCGACCTCGTCCGTCAGCCGTCCTCCCACGCTTCCCGCCGCCGCTGGTACTCCGGGTCGGACTCCACTCGGTCCAGGTACTCCCGATACACCTGCGAGATCCGGTACTTCTCCTCGTCGTACCACTGCTGGGGCTCGCGTTCGGTCCCGTCGTCGTCGTACTTCCGTCCGCCCGGGTACTTCGCGTACCGGAGGCTCCGCGTCCAGCCCATCTGGAGGTACTTCCGCGCCATATCCATCCCGACGAACTCCTCGCGCGCCTTGTACTCCCGAAACCGCTCGTAGATGGCTTCGGCCCCCTCCTCGGCGTCTTCGAGCGTCTTGATCCCCCACAGCGGCAGGAGCTCGTCTTTGTACGGCTGGATCTTGAACGCCCCCTCTTCGCCGCGGCCGATCTCGTACTCCTCGGGGTGTGCGCGGAAGTCGACGTCGTACTCGGGACCGTCGCTCATCGGTGCTGGCGAGGCGTAGGCGTCCTCGCCTGTTGACTCCACCGGCCGATTTCGGGTTCCTCTACGCTTTTGTTCGCCGCGTCGAGAACGGGTGGTATGGCGGAGCGAATCAGGCTCGGGGCCGACGTCGGGGGGACCTTCACCGACGTGGTGCTGGCGACGGGCGACGAGCTCGTGACGGCGAAGGTCCCGAGCACCGAGGATCAGAGCGTCGGCGTCGTCGAGGGCGTCCGCAAGGCCTGCGACGCCGCGGGCGTCGATCCGGCCGACGTCGAGGAGTTCACCCACGCGATGACCGTCTCGGTCAACGCCCTCTTGGAGCGGGCGGGCGCGAAGACCGCCCTGGTCACGACCGAGGGCTTCCGTGACGTCCTGGAGATCGGCCGGCAGGACCGCCCCTCGCTGTACGACCTCTCGGCGACGCGGCCCGAGCCGCTGGTCCCGCGGCGGCGACGCTTCGAGGTCGGCGAGCGCGCGACGCCCGACGGCGTGACCGACCCGATCGAGGAGGGCGAAGTCCGCGAGGTCGCCGCGCGGATCCGCGAGTGCGACGCCGAGAGCGTCGCCGTCTCGCTGTTGCACGCCTACGCGGATTCCGAAAACGAGAAGCGCGTCGTCGAGGTGCTGGAGGAGGAACTCGACGTCCCCGTCTCGGCGTCCCACGAGGTGCTCGCGGAGTTCCGCGAGTACGAGCGGACCTCGACCACCGTCGTCGACGCGTACGTGACGCCGGCGATCGACCGCTACCTCGGCCGGCTCGCCGAACGCGCGGCCGACGCCGGACTCCCCGCGCCCCTCGTGATGCAGGCCAACGGCGGGATCGCGTCGGTCGAGACGGTGCGGGAGCACGCGGTCACGACGGCGATGTCGGGGCCGGCCGCCGGCGTCGTGGGCGCGAACGCCGCCGCGGGCGGCGTCCCCGACGAGCGCGGGCTGCGCGGCCTCGTCACGTTCGACATGGGCGGGACCTCCAGCGACGTGAGCCTGGTCCGCGACGGCGAGGCCGAACGCACCACCGAGGCGGCCATCAACGGCCAGCCGATCCGGACGCCGATGGTCGACGTCACCACCGTCGGCGCGGGCGGCGGGTCGATCGCGTGGGTCGACGAGGGCGGCGCGCTCCGGGTGGGGCCGCGCTCGGCCGGCGCGGTGCCGGGACCGGCCTGCTACGGCAAGGGCGGCACCGACCCGACCGTCACCGACGCCAACCTCGTGCTCGGGTACATCGGCGAGTCGACGGCGCTCGGCGGCGAACTCTCGCTCGACGCCGACGCCGCACACGACGCGCTCGCCGGGCTGGCAGAGGAGGCGGGACTCGCGGGCCCCGCCGCGGCCGCCCGCGGCGTCTACCGCATCGCCAACGCGAATATGGCGCGGGCGATCCGCTCGGCGACGGTCGAGCGCGGCCACGACCCCCGGGAGTTCGGGCTCGTCGCGTTCGGCGGCGCCGGCCCGATGCACGCCGTCGCGCTCGCGGACGACCTCGGGATCGGAACGGTCGTCGTCCCGCTCACCTGCGGGGTGCTGTCGGCGTACGGATTACTCTCGGCGGACGAACAGCACGACGCCGTCCGGACCCACCGCGCGTCGCTCTCGGAGGCCGACCCCGAAGCGATCGAAGACCGATTCGCGGATCTTGAAGCCGCGGTCCTCGCGGACGCCCGCGACCCCGAGACGGCGACCGTACGGCGCCGCGCCGACCTCCGGTACGCCGGCCAGAGCTTCGAGCTCACCGTCGACGTCGGCGACGCCTTCGACCCCGAGTCGGTCCGGGAGCGGTTCCACCGGGCGCACGAGACGACGTACGGCTACCGGATGGACGACCCCGTCGACCTCGTGAATCTCCGCGTCGCGGCGACCGCGGCGCGACCCACGCCGGCGACGCGGTACGCGGCCGACGGCGAGGGCGCTCCCACCGAGACGCGGGAAGCCCGATTCGGCGACGGCGAGCGCTACGAGACGCCGGTGTACGATCGATCGGGGCTCGCGCCCGGGACGACCCTGGGCGGGCCGGCGGTGATCGAACAGGCCGAGAGCACCGCGGTCGTGCCGCCGGCGTGGGACGGGCGCGTCCGCGACGACGGCGCGCTGGTGCTCACCGAAGCGGACGACGCGGAGGGCGACCGATGAGCGGAGAGAAAGACGGAAACGCGGTCGATCCGGTGACCCTGGAGATCCTCCGGAACAGGCTGGAGGGGATCGCCGAGGAGATGGGCGAGGTGCTCATCCGCGGGGCATACTCGCCGAACATCAAGGAGCGCCAGGACTGCTCGACGGCGCTGTTCGACGGCGAGGGCCGGATGGTCGCCCAGGCCGAGCACATCCCGGTGCATCTGGGCGCGATGCCGCGCGCGGTCGAGGCCGTGATGGCGAAGGGCCCCGAGCCGGGCGACGTCTGGGCGCTGAACGACCCCTTCGAGGGCGGGACGCACCTCCCGGACGTCACGCTCGTCTCGCCGATCGCGCCCGACGTCGCGGGGCGACCCGAGAGCGGCGGGGAGATCGTCGGCTACGCGGTCTCGCGGGCGCACCACGCCGACGTCGGCGGGGCGACGCCGGGGAGTATGCCGGCTGGCGCGCGCGAGATCTACGAGGAGGGCCTGCGCATTCCCGGCGTCAGGCTCGTCCGCGACGGCGACCTCGTCGACGACGTCTTCGCGCTCCTCCTGGCGAACGTGCGCACGCCCGACGAGCGCCGCGCGGACGTCCGCGCCCAGCTCGCCGCGCACGAGCGGGCCGAGGAGCGACTGGGCGATCTCCTGGCGCGCTCGGGCGATGTCGTCCGCGACGCCTTCGACGCCGTGATCGAGTACTCCCGCGACCGCATCGAGGCCGAACTCGACTCGATCCCCGACGGCGTCTACACCGCGCGCGACGTCCTGGAGGGCGACGGGACGGGCGCGGACCGCGACGTCGCGATCGAGGTGACCGTCACCGTCGACGGCGCGACCCTCGACGTCGACTTCGCGGGGACCGAAGCGCAGGTCCCCGGCAACGTGAACGCGCCGCTGTCGGTCGGCGAGAGCGCAGTCTACTTCGTCGTGCGCTGTCTGACCGACCCCGAGATCCCGCCGAATCAGGGGTGTTACGACCCCGTCTCCGTCTCGGCGCCCGAGGGTTCGCTCCTGAATCCGACCTCGCCCGCGGCGGTCGTCGGCGGCAACGTCGAGACCAGCCAGCGCGTCACAGACGTCGTGTTCGCGGCGCTCGCGGAGTCCGTTCCGGACCGCGCGCCGGCCCAGGGCCAGGGCACGATGAACAACCTCATCGTCGGCTCCCGCGAGGGCGGCTTCACGTACTACGAGACGATCGGCGGCGGCGCGGGCGCGACCCCGACGACCGACGGCATCGACGGCGTCCAGGTGGGGATGACGAACACCTTGAACACGCCCGTCGAGGTCCTGGAGGCCGAGTACCCGCTCTCCGTCGAGCGCTACGCCCTCCGACCGGGCACGGGCGGCGACGGCGCGCGTCGCGGCGGCCTCGGCCTCGAACGCGCGCTCACCGTCGAGCGCGACGCCACCGTCTCGCTCCTGACCGAACGGCGCCGCCGTCGGCCCTCGGGCGTCGCCGGCGGCGGACCGGGCGCGCTCGGCGAAAATCTGGTCGACGGCGAGCCCGTGCCGGCGAAGACGACCGTCGACGTCGAAGCCGGGACGACGGTCACGGTGCGGACGCCCGGCGGCGGCGGACACGGCGATCCGGCCGACCGCGACCCCGAGGCGCGCGAGGCGGATCGCCGCGACGGGAAGGCCGAGACCGAGGAGTGAGCAGCGGAACCGATCGTCGTCGGACTGGCCCGAATACTCCGCCAGTCCGTCGAAGCGAGACCGACACTCGTCCGGGGCGGCAACCGTTTTGGTCCCGCCGCGACACCCCCCGGTATGGATCTCGGACTCGACGGCAACGCCGCACTGGTGACGGCATCGAGCAGCGGCCTGGGGAAGGCCTCGGCGCGGGCGCTCGCCGCCGAAGGCGCGAACGTCCTGCTCAACGGCCGCGACGAGGACCGACTGTCGGAGGCGGTCGAAGACGTCCGCGCGGACGCCGCCGCGGACGCGACGGTCCTCGGCCACGCCGCCGACATCACCGATCCCGACGCGGTCGAGGGGTTGGTCGAGCGACCGGTCGAGGAGTTCGGCCGGCTCGACCACCTCGTGACCTCCGCGGGCGGTCCCCCGGCGAAACCCTTCCTGGAGACCTCAGACGAGGAGTGGTACGAGGCCTTCGACCTGCTGGTGATGAGCGTCGTCCGCGCCGTTCGCGCGGCCGCGCCCCACCTCGCGGCCGACGGCGGCGGGACGGTCGTGACGATCGCTTCGGTGAGCGTCAAGGAGGCCGTCGACGACCTCGTGCTCTCGAACGCCGTCCGCGCGGGCGTGATCGGCTTAGAGAAGACGCCCTCGAAGGAACTCGCCCCCGACATCCGGGCGAACGCCGTCCTCCCGGGAACTCACGAGACGCCGCGCGTCGAGACATTGATCGAGAAGGGCGTCGAGTCCGGGAAGTACGACTCCTACGAGGCGGGGTTGGACGAGTGGGGCGGCGACATCCCGGCCGGCCGCATCGGCGAGCCGTTGGACCTCGGGCGCGTGGTCGCGTTCCTCTCCTCGCCGCAGTCGTCGTACGTCTCGGGGACGGCGCTGCCGATCGACGGCGGCGAGAGCTCGTCGAATCTGTGATCCCTCACGTCGACGCCGACGAATCGGAACCCACGTAACCGAGGACCGCACACCCCGAGACGTGACCGAAGCGACGGCGACGACGGAGCCGGCGACCGAGACGACGGCCTACGCCCGGCGGATGCTCTACACCGTCTCGCTGGGCTGGGCGCTCCTCCAGACCGGGCGGTTTCTCCTCTCGCCGCTCCTGCCGACGATCATCCGCGACCTCGGGATCACGGAGGCGACCGCGGGGATCGCGCTGGCGATCTTCCAGGGCTCCTACGCGCTCGTCCAGTACCCGAGCGGCGAGTACTCCGACCGCTGGAACCGGACGACGCTGATCGTCCCCGGGCTCGTCGTCCTCGCGGTCGGCTTCGCCCTCTTCGGCCTCGCGCAGGGGATCGTGCTGTTCGTCGTCGCCTCGACGGTCGTCGGCGTCGGCAAGGGCCTGTTCGCCATCCCCTCTCGGGCGCTGCTCTCGGACCTCTTCACCGCGAACCGCGGGCGCGCCCTGGGGATCTACGCCGCCGGCACCGACATCGGCGGGCTGGTCTCCTCCGGCGTCGCCGTGCTCGCGCTGACCTACTTCACCTGGCGGACGCCGTTCTTCCCGGTCGCGATCGCGCTCGCCGTCGTCACCGTCGTCTACGCCACCGCGACGCGGGAGGGGTACCGCGTCGGGAGCGCGTCGCTGGACCTCGGCGGGACCGTCGGCCGGCTCGTCCAGAGCACCCAGCAGCGGCGGACGCTCGTGGCGTTCACGCTGTTTTACTTCATGGTCGGCGGCTTCATCAACTTCGCACCCACCTACCTCGCGCAGGCGAAGGGCTTCAGCGAGAGCCTCGCCGGGCTGAGCTTCGGGATCGTCTTCGCGGTCGGCTTCGCCGTCAAGCCGGCCGCGGGCACGCTCGGCGACCGCTTTTCCCGGCGGGGGATCGCCGTCGCCGGCCTCCTGATCGCCGCGGCCGCGCTCGGAGGACTACTCGTGGTCTCGACGAACCTCGCCATCTGGGTCGCGATCGGCGTGCTGGCGCTCGGCTACAAGACGGGCTTTCCCCTGGCGGACGCGATCATCATCGACGGCGCGCCCGACGACGGGATGGGTGCCGACCTCGGCGCGGCCAGGGCGCTGTTCCTGAGCGCGAACGCGCTCGGCCCGGCGTACGTCGGCGTCGTCGCCACCTACGCGAGCTACGACCTCGCCTTCGTCGGCTTCATCGCCTGCCTCGTCGTCGCGGCGGGGCTATTGGTCGTAAGCGACTGAGGGGGCCGGTGACTACCGCGTCGGCTCGGGCGCGAGCCAGGCCAGGCCGACGCCGACGACGGCGAGCGCGCCCGCGAGCAGGAACGCGAGGTCGAAACCGAACCGGGAGACGACGGCGCCGCCCGCGATCGGCGAGAGGAACGCGCCGGCGAGGCCGACGCTCGTCTGGAACGCCACCGCGGTCGCGGCGACGCGCTCTGTGACCACCTCGCGGACGTACGTGAACGACAGCCCGAGCGTGAGCTGGATGGCGAACCCCGAGAGCAGCAAGGCGCCGACGAGGAGCGGCACCGACCCGAGGCGGGTGAAGACTAACACGAGCGGCGCCGCGAGCCCGAACGAGCCGAGGAGCACCGGCTGTCGCCGCCCGCCGAAGACCACGTCCGAGAGGAGCCCGCTGCTCACCCGCGAGAGCACGCCGACCGCGGGGAACAGCGACACCAGCAGTCCGCTGAGCGCCAGCGAGAGGCCGATCTCCTGATTCAGGTACGACGAGCCCCAGCTGTTCATGAACAGGTACAGCGCGTAGCTGAGAAAGCCGAGGACGCCGAGGTGCCAGACCGTCGGATTCCGCAGGACGGTCCCGAACTCCCGCAGCGACGGCGCGTCGCCGCGGGCGGCTCCGAGCCCGCGGCTCGACGGCCAGAAGAGCACGAGCCCCAGGAGCGCGACGCCGGTGAAGGCCGGGAAGATCGCCGGCCAGCCGAACCGCGCCGCGATCACGGGCCCGGTCGCCTGCCCGACCGCGAAGCCGACGGGGCCGCTCGCGGTGAAGATCCCCACGGCCGTCGCGCGGATGTCCGGGCTCACGGCCCGGCTGACGATGTCGATGCCGGCGTTCCAGACGACGACGTACGCCAGCCCGCCGACCGCCCGGGAGGCGATCACCGACCGGTAGGAGCCGCCGCGCGCCGCGACCCACCCCCAGACGCCCGCGACGAACAGCGCCAGCACCGCCAGCGCCATCACGCGCCGCGAGTCCGTCCGGTCGAGCACGACCCCCGCCGGGAGGCTCCCCACGACGGCGGTCCCGAACATCACGCCCACCAGTAGCCCCGCGACGGTCGGGCCGATCCCGAGCGAGTCCCGGATGAGCGGCGTCACGCTCGCCGGCACGATCTCGTAGGCCGCCAGGCTCACCGAGATGAGCCCCGCGCCGGCCAGGAGTCCGTAGGTGCGCAGTTCCCACCCCGACTGCCGCGTCGCTGGCGGGTCCGCCGCGTCGCGCGCTTCGGGTGGCGTGGTCATCGTCCCGACGTGCCGCCCGCCGGATATAGAAGGCAGCGATGTGATCGCAGTCCCGGAGATCCCGGACCGTGTGACGCCCTTTCGATCGTAGGCTTTTGTACTCGCGCGCCCTACTGGCTGGCGATGGAACTCGTCTCCGTCGCCGCAGTCGCCGAGAACCGCGTGATCGGACAGGACGGCGAACTCCCCTGGGAGAGCATCCCCGCCGACAAGCGCCAGTACCGCGCCCGCGTCGCTGGCGCGCCGGTGATCCTCGGCCGCCGGACCTTCGAGTCGATGCTGGAGGATCTCCCCGGCAGCCACCAGATCGTCCTAAGCCGCAGCCAGCGCGACTTCGCGGTCCCGACCGCGTTCCACGCGGGCGACGTCGACGACGCGGTCGCGATCGCCGAGGGCCTCGGCGCCGAGCGCGCGTACGTCCTCGGCGGCGCCGGCATCTACGACCTCTTCCAGCCGCGCGTCGACCGGATGGTCCTCAGCCGCGTCCCCGGCGAGTACGACGGCGACGCGTGGTATCCCGAGTGGGACGCAGACGAGTGGGAACTGGTGTCGCGGTCGGACGAACCGGGGTTCACGCTCGAAGAGTGGGTGCGGCGAGCGGCGTCGTAAGCACCGGAAGTACACGGCTGACGTCGGTGACAGCTCTGACGAAGTGGCGGTTATGACAGTGCGGACAGCAGTGTCGAGTGTGCCGATCGACATCGAGACGTTCGCCGAGGCGAGCGACGAGGAGCTGTCCGAGGTGACGAACGCCGAGCGCGTCGTTCGCTTCCTCTCGCGGAACGACGACAAGGCATTCACGCCCGCGGAGATCGCCGACGGAGCCGGCGTGAAGCGGAGTTCGATCAGCACCGTGCTCCGTCGGCTCCGCGAGCGCGACCTCGTCCGTCACAAGGGCGATTACTGGGCGATCGGCGACGAAGAGCGGGTGCGGGACGCCTTTCAGTTCCACCGCGTCACGGCGTCGCTGAACGAGCGATTCGGTGCCGAAGACGCCGCCGAGTGGCGGGAGCACGCCGCCGGATCCGACGAGTCGGACGCGGATGAATGACTCGGGTGCGTGGGGACTGGTCGTCGACAGACTCGTCGAATACGTCGAGTGAGCCCGCGTCAGGTACATACGAATCCGGGCCCAATTCGGAGTGATGACGACCGAAACGGCCACGTTCGGCGGCGGGTGCTTCTGGTGTACCGAGGCGGCGATGACGGTCCTCGACGGCGTCAGCGCCGTAACCTCGGGGTACGCCGGCGGCGACGTCGAAAACCCCACCTACCGGCAGGTCTGCTCGGGCTCGACCGGCCACGCCGAGGTCGTCCAGGTCGAGTACGATCCCGAGGCGATCGGCTACGATCAGCTGCTGGAGGTGTTCTTCGCGACCCACGATCCCACGCAACTGAACCGCCAGGGCCCCGACGTCGGCACGCAGTACCGCTCGATCGTGCTCTATCACGACGACGAGCAGCGCCGGCAGGCCGAGGCGTACGTCGAGGCGCTCGATGCGGAGTACGACGACGAGGTCGTGACCGAGATCGAGCCCTTAGAGCGCTTCTGGGCGGCCGAGGAGTATCACCAAGACTACTTCGAGAAGAACCCCTCGGACGCGTACTGCCGGATGCACGCCCAGCCGAAGGTCGAGAAGGTGCGCGAGAAGTTCGCGGAACTGCTCGACGCCGAGGCCGCGACGTCGGACTGATAGTGATTACTCTCGTCTCTTACCGCCGAACGCCGTTACCGGGGGTGGCGTTCGGCGGTAAACAGTGAGAGTAATCACTATGAATCCGCGCCCGCGCCGAGGCCGCCGCGCGAACGCAGGCGCCGCTCACGCTTTCGGCAGGCGGATCCGGACGCTGTTGCCGCCGCGGTCGCTCTCATCGAAGAGCAGTTCGCCGCCGTAGCTCTCGGCGACCCACTTCGCCAGCCACAGCCCCAGCCCGCTGCCGTGGTGGGTCTGTGTGGCCTCCAGGTCCCCCGTGAGGATGTCGCGTTCGTCGGCCGGGATCTTCGGCGCGTCGTCCTCGACGCGGATCTCCGCCCAGCCGGGGTCGAAGCGCAGGACCGACATGCGGACGAACGGTTCGGGCGCGGGGTTGTGCTCGACCGCGTTCTCGACGAGGCTGTTGACGGCCGAACTGAGGTGGCCGTTGCCGCGGACCCGCAGCTGGTCGGGCAGCTCGGCCGCGATGGTGGCCGACGGCGCTCGCTTGCGGTGGTCGTCGACGATGCGGTGGACGAGCGGCACGCTGTCGACCACGTCGGCGTCGTCGGTGGCCGACAGGACCGCGTCGATCTCCCCCGCCTCCCGCGACAGCGACGCCAGATTGTCGGCGGCGCGCTCGATCGTCGCCGCCGCGCCGGTCGTCTGCCGGGACCCCTCGGGGAGCTGATCCAGGAGGCGGGCGGTGTGGCCGAGGATGACGTTCGCCTCGTTGCGGAGGTTGTGTCAGAGCACGCGATTCAGGACCTGGAGGCGGTGTTGCTGTCGGACGAAGTCCGTGATGTCGGTGTAGACGGCGGAGCCGTCGATCGGCCGGTCGTCGCGTGCGTAGGGGATGCCGCGATAGAGGAACTCCCGGAGCCCGGTGTCGATCTCGCGTTTCACCCGCTGGTAGTTGACCTCGCCCGCGCCCGTCTGCTCGTCGAGCCGCTCAGCCTCGTCGAGGAGCCACTCGGGGACGATCCAGTCGTTGAGGGAATCGCCGCAGATCGCCGCGGTGGCGTACCCGAAGATGTCCGCGAACGCCCGATTGACGTCCCGTACGATCGGTTCGCCGTCCACCAGCTCGAACTTGACGACCGCGTCCTGGACGCGTTCGATGAGGTGTTCGTAGGGGTCGCGGGCGACCGCGTCCAGCTCCCGGGGCTCCATCTATAGACGCCCCCATTCGCGCTGTTCAGAATATATGTTTCGGAAGAGAATCAAATTTGATTTCAGCGTGTGAACTATTATTCGATACGATAGACCTCATTCAGGAATTTCTGAGGAAAAATACTGAAAGATGTGATCGGAGGTCCGATCGTCCGCCGCGACGCCTACTCCTCGGAGAGTCGCCCGGGGACCCACTCGCCGTCGAAGTCCTCGTGGAGGTACGGCCGGGCGCCCTCGCCGCTGTACGTCGCGACGAGCTGGCCGTCGCCCTCCAGGTGGTACTTGTACGTCGTCAGCCCGTCGAGGCCGACGGGCCCGCGGGCGTGGGTCTTGCCCGTGCTGATCCCGACCTCGGCGCCGAGGCCGAAGCGGTAGCCGTCGGCGAAGCGGGTCGAGGCGTTGTGGAAGACGGAGGCGGCGTCGACGCCCCGCATGAACGTCTCGGCGTGCTCTGCGGTCTCGGTGAGGATCGACTCGGTGTGCTTCGAGCCGTGGGCGTTGACGTGGCGGATCGCCGCCTTCAGGGAGTCGACGACCTTCACCGCGAGGACGAGATCGCCGTACTCCGTCGTCCAGTCCTCGTCGGTGGCGGCGTCCATCTCGGCGATCTCGCGGGCGCGCTCGTCGCCGCGGAGTTCGACGCCGGCCTCGCGGTAGCGGTCGGCCATCGCGGGCAGGAACTCCTCGGCGACGGACTCGTGGACGAGCAGCGTCTCGACGGCGTTGCAGACCGCGGGGTACTGGACCTTCGCGTCGAAGGCGACGTCCTCGGCCATCGAGAGGTCCGCGTCGGCGTCGACGTAGACGTGACAGACGCCCTCGGTGTGACCCAGGACGGGGATCGAGGTGTTGTCCTGGACGTACTCGACGAACGCCGAGCTCCCACGGGGCATCAGGAGGTCGACCGCGTCGTCCCGCTCCAGGAGGGTCTCGACGTCCTCGCGGGCCTCGATGAGCTGGGTCCAGCCGTCGGGCACCTCCTGGGCGGCCTCGCAGATGATCTCGTAGAGAACGCGGTTCGATTCGGCCGCCTCGCTGCCGCCCTTGAGGATGACCGCGTTGCCCGACTTGAGGCTGAGCGCGGCGATCTGCACCAGGGCGTCGGGGCGGGACTCGAAGATCGTCCCGAGGACGCCGATGGGGACCGACAGCTTGTACAGCTCCAGGCCCTCGTCGAGGCGACGGGCTTCGAGGGTCTTCCCGAGGGGGTCCTCCTGGCCGGCGACGCTGCGGACCATCTCGGCGATGCTCTCCAGTTTCGATTCGGAGAGCTTCAGCCGGTCGACGAACGCCTGGGTGTACTCGCCGGCTTCGAGGAGCTTCTCGGCCTCCTCGACGTCGGCGGCGTTGGCTTCGAGGATCTCCTCGCTGTGGGCCTCGATGGCGTCGGCGATCGCGTGCAGGGCGTCGTTGCGCGTCTTCTCGTCGAGGTTCGCGAGGTCCAGCGCCGCGGACTGTGCTTGCGTGATCTTGGTTTCTGTGTCGGTCATCGGCTGTTGTGAGAAGGTAGTCGGCGGACGGTCAATACCTGTTACGCTATCGTAGCGTTCGCATCTGATTTCTCATCCGATCGCACGCCAGCGTGTGATCGAGTGAGTGAAGACGTGCGAACGCCACGATATTCGCGGGCTATCTGTGGCTACTCGGGATCCTCGTGGCCGTTGATCGGCGTGAAGATGGTGCCGACCGCCTGCGCGGTCGCGACCTTCTCCAAGACGTCGGGCTCTGTCGAGCGCGCGATGATCGCCGGGATGCCGTGTTCGCTGACCCGGCGGGCGCCGCTCACCTTCGTCCGGATCCCGCCGAAGGAGCCGCTGGCGCTCGATTCGATGATGCGCTCGACCTCGTCGTAGTTGCGGCCGACGGCCTCGATCAGCTCCGCGTCGGCGTCGCGCTTTGGGTTCCCGGTGTAGACGCCGTCGACGTCCGTGAGCGTCACGAGCAGGTCGGCGCCGACGCCGATGGCGATCGACGACGAGATCATGTCGTTGTCGCCGATCCGGATCTCCTCGGTCGCGACGGCGTCGTTCTCGTTGACGATGGGGACGACGCCCCAGTCGAGCAGCGTCTCGACGGTGTTCTTGAAGTTCGTGAAGCGCTCGGGGTTCTCCAGGTCGTGTTCGGTCACGAGGATCTGGGCGACCGTGACGCCGTAGCGCTCGAAGCTCTCGGTGTAGCGCCGCATCAGGTGGCTCTGGCCGATCGTCGACAGCGCCTGGGACTCCTCGACGGTGTCGTCGCTGGCGAAGCCGGCCCGGCCCTTCCCGGCGCCGATCGCGCCCGAGGACACGAGGATGACCTCCTTGTCGCGCTCGATCAGGTCCGCGACGTCGTCGACGAGCTTGTCGAGCTTTCCGTCGTCGAGGTTCGAGGTCTCGTCGGTCAGGGAGTTGGTGCCAGCCTTGACGACGACGCGGCCGGCCTCGGCCGCGAGCGTGCGGGCCCGGTCGACCTCCGCGTCCGCGACCGCGCCGCTCATTGCTCTCCGCCTTCGGCGTCGTCGGCCAACTCCTCGGAGCGGCGCCGCGCGGCGGTCAGCGCGTCGCCGACGACTTCCTCGACGTCGCTGTCCCACAGCACGTCCATCCCCTCGATGGTGGTGCCGCCGGGCGAGCAGACCGCGTCGATCAGCGTCTCGACGTCCCGATCGGACCGGAGCACCGTCTCGGCCGCGCCCTTGAACGTCTGGGCCGCCAGCACCTCGGCGTCGTCGGGGGCGAGCCCCTCGTCGACGGCGCGGTCGGCCATCGCGCCCAGGAGGTAAAAGACGAAGGCCGGGCCGCTGCCGTTGAGCGCCGTGGCGACGTGCATCAGGTCCTCGTCGATCACGACGTACTCGCCGAGGTCGTCGAGCATCTGCGCGACGTGTTCGTTCGGCTCGTCCCAGGCGACCGCCGCGGCCATGTTCCGCGTCTCGGCCGCGAGGTTCGGCATCACGCGGACGACCTCCGCGTCGGTCTCGGCGGAGACGACGGCCCGGGAGACCCCGGCCGCGATGGTGAGAAGCGTCCGGTCAGCGTCGAGTTCGAGGTCCTCCAAGACGAGCGGCACGATGTCGGGCTTGACCGCGAGCACGACGACGTCCGAATCCCGCACGTCGTCGAGGTCGGTGGTCGTCCGGTCGGCGTACTGTTCGATCGCCTCGAAGGCCTCGGGGTCCACGTCGTAGGCCGTGATCCGGTAGGCGCCGGCCTCGGCGAGCCCCGTGATCAGGGCGCTCCCCATGTTCCCGCAGCCGATGACGCTGACGTCGATCATTCTGTGTCCCACTACGCGATGCCGCCGATATACGAACTTTGGTTTCGGCCGGCGGCGCTCACATCCGCTCGTCCGGCGTCGCGCGGAACGTCGACGCGCTCGCGGATCCCTCGGAGGAGCACCCGGGACCGGCTCGGGGGCCCGCAGTCACACCCGCGGTCGCAACCCTCATAATCCATAGTTCGAAACGTGCGCTCGGTGATGCTCCGATGACCTCGCCGCTCGAAGACCTTGGCTACCCGCTCGCCTTCCCGATCGAGGAGTCCGTCGCGGGGCTCGACGCGCCCGAACCCGCGCTCGGCCAGGCGCACCGCGCCCGCGTCCGCTCGCTCGGCGGGATGCAGAAGGAAGCGCTCGTGACCGACGCCCGCACGGGGACGACCTGGCGGCTCGCCAGCGACGAGGGCGAGTACCTCGAAGGCGACGACGTGGCGCCCGCGCCGCTGGCGCATATGACGACCGGGATGGTGAGCTCCTTCGCCAGCGAGATCCTCGCGCTCGCCGACGAGCGCGGGATCGACGTCCGCGACCTCGAAGTGACCCAGGACAGCTACTACACGATGACCGGCTCCGCGCTGGCGGGGACGATGACCGGCGGCGCGCTCCCGGTCGACCTCGACGTGACCGTCGACGCCGACGCCGACGAGGGAACGCTGCGGGACCTGGTCGGCGACGCCGTCCGGACCGCGCCCGTCTACGGCCTGATCGACGGCGTCCACGACAGCGCGTTCGCGCTCGTCGCGAACGGCGAGGAGGTCGCGCCCGATCGGGTGACGCGGCTCGACGGCCCCGTCGAAGCCGATCCCGAGGGCCTGTTCGAGTCGATCCCGCGGGACGCCGACGAGCGGCAACCGCCGATCGTCCACCGCACGGGACGGGAGACCGAACCGCTCCCCGACGGCGACGAGAAGTACACGAGCGGCGAGGGCTCCAGCCTCTCCGAAGACCAAGACCGGATCCTCCACCTCCGCGGGACCTGCACGCTCCGAGCGGACGGCACGAAGCACGTCGCCGTCGAGCTGTTCAGCCCGATCGGGACGGTCTTCGAGTTCGTCTCGGACGACCCGCCGGGGCGCGGCGGCGAGGGACGCGCGCCCGATCCGATGACCTACGTCGCCGCCGGGATCGGCTTCTGCTTCATGACGCAGATGGGCCGCTACGCCGACATCGTCGACGCCGACCTGGACGCCTACCGGATCGTCCAGGACACCCACGTCGCCCGCGGCGACGCCGGCGGGAGCGGCGAGCGCACTCCCGCCCGGTCCTCGCCCGTGGAGACGCACGTCTTCGTCGACACCGGGGAAGACGAGTCGTTCGCGCGGGAACTGCTCGATATGTCCGAGCAGACGTGCTTCCTCCACGCACTCTGTCGGACCGACCTCGACGGTCCGAACGTGAATATATCCAATCAGTTATAAAACTATCCGAACGGCACTCGGACGCTCACGTCGGCTCAGCGCACCTCGCAGGTGTCGATGCCGACGAGCGAGTACACGCCGCACCGACCCGTGAGCCCCGTCCCGAGCATCAGCAGCGCGACGATCCCGAGGACGAGCGAGAGGATCCCCGGACCGGGAACGACGCTCCCGAGGATGCCGAGCGAGACGAGGCCGGCGAGCGCGCCGACGACGATCCGCGCGATACTATCAGTCTGACCGACGTTTCGCTCCATACCGTAATATTGGAGCAAGCACACATAATTGTTCCTGCCGTTTCCGACTCACTCCCGGATCGCGCGGCGCCGCGATTCGATCAGGTCGAAGTCGGCCTCGGTGTCGCCCAGGACGAACAGCGCGTGGTAGCGGAGGTACGTCTGGGCCGGCACGCCCGCCAGCAGGCCGAACGCGAGCATCGCCAGCACGAACACCGCGACGGCGACGGCGATGACGGCCCAGCCCGCGACCTCGGCGACGCTGAGGAGGCCGACGCCGACGAGGCCGACGATCCCGAGCGGGATGGCAGCGACGACCGCGACGAACACCGTGACGATGCTCACGGCGATGCCGATCGCGAGCTGGAGCACGAATCCGACCACGGCGTAGGCGGCGTACTGCTTCCACTGGCCCGAGAGCGTCGGCCAGAAGCGCCGCCACGCGGAGAGCAGGCCGCGCTTCTCTTTGAGCATAATCGGGACGACGAACATCGTCGTGAACCCCGAGAGCAGGCCCGTGACGATCGAGGCGACGAGGAACACCGGGATCGCCAGCAGGACTAACGCCACGGAAATCCCGCCGTATCCGAGGAACGCCGGACCGAAGACCGCGAAGGCGAGCGCCGCGAAGACGGCGAGCGACAGCAGCCCGACGACGAGGCGGAACCCGAACAGTCGGAGGCCGAGCCGCCAGTACCGGCTCCAGTAGGCCCGCACGCGGACGGTCTCTTTGCGCAGCGATTCGACGAAGACGAACTCCATCACCGACCCGACGAGCAGGAACGCGAGCACGACGAGCACGATCGCCGCGGCGACGGCGCCGATCAGGAACAGTTCGGTGCCGCCGGGAAGGGCGGCCTCGGGCGCGCCAGCGGTGACCGACGGCGCCTCGCCCCCGCTGGGGACGCCGCTCGTGTACTGGAAGGGGAAGCCGACGCCGGAGCTCCCGACGAAGAACACCACGAGCGCCAACCGCGCCCACCGACCCAGGTCGAACGGCCACAGCAGGTCGCGGGCGGCGGCGCCGGCGTCGTCGACCGCATCGAGGGCGTACAGCGTCATCGACGGCCCTCCGGGGACCTGGCGGGGCGTCGGTCTGGCGGGGTGTCGCTACGACTCGGAGGGAGGGGACCAATTCTGCACATCGCGAGCGACGTATCAGCACGAGTAAACAAAGTCGTTGCGGTCGCTGCGGTCGCTGCGGTCGCTGCGGCGCCAGTCCACAGATCGAGGCCGGGGATCGAATCGGACCAGACCGGAGCAGACCGGACCGGATCGGACAGTTCAGACAGTTCGGACCGGATCTGACAGCCCTGACAGTTCGGAGCGATCAGATCGAGATCAGGACGATCGCGAGGACGCTGAAGAAGATGCCCGCCACCTTCCGCGGGCTGAGCGCCTCGTCGAACGCGACGATCCCGATCACCGAACTCACGACGATGAACAGGCCGTAGATCGGCACGACGATGCTCACCGGACCGAGCGCGAGCGCGCGGTAGTAGGTCAGGAGGCCGACGGTGAGGAGCACGCCGAGCGCGACGACGTGCGGCGTGTACCGGTGGCGGAGGTACGGCACCGGGGACTGCCCCCGGACGGCCAGGACGACGCCGACGACGACGAGGAGGACCGAATTCGAGATGAACACCGCCGGCGTGCTCGGGATCGTCTCCATCGCGATCTTCAGGAGCGGCGCCACCAGGCTGTAGGTGAGGAAGGCCAGGAGCGAAAAGCCCAGGTACCGTCGCATATCACTCGGCCCCCGAACTCAGATAGACCGCGACGATCGCCGAGGCGATGCCGCCGATCCGCGTCGGCGTCACCGACTCCCCGAGAAAGAGGATGCCGATCACCGAGCTCCCGACGATGAACATCCCGTAGATCGGGACGACGACGCTCACTGGCCCGCGCTGCAGCGCGTAGTAGTACGAGAGGATACCGACCCCGAGGAACACGCCGCCGACGTAGATGTAGCCCGCGCGGGGGTCGGCCACGTACGACAGCGGATTCAGGCCGGTCGCGACCATCACGCCGAGCGTGAGCACGAGGAAGACCGCGGTGGCGAGAAACAGCGAGACGGCCGGCGGGACCTCCTCTGTCACCTTGCTCGTCAGCGGTGCCAACGCCCCGTACGACACGAGGGCGACGATCACCCACGGGAGGTAGTCCATAGGGGGCCATTTTCCCGTTCGGTATAACGGTGTTACGTCCGCGGCCGACCGGCCCTCAGTTGGGCGTCGTGACGCCGTCGGCGGGGCCGCCGGCCGACAGGTGGTCGAACGCCGCGATCGGCGCCGTGCCGTCGGTCCAGGCCAGCCGTCCGTCGACGGCGACATCGAGGCCGTCGTAGGGTTCGAACCGCGCGGACGCCGAAACGAGGGACCGCCGCAGTTCGCCGCTTTCGGCGGTCTCGGCGTCGACGTAGGTGTTCGCGAAGGTGAGCCGTGCCGCCTCCGCCGAGAACCGCCACGCCTTCAGCTGGCCCGTGATGTCGTCGGCGCGGAACCCCCGCGAGGTCGACCCGTCCATCGCCTCGGGATAGCACCAGAGCGCGTCGGGCGAGTCGACGCGTCCGAGCATCGACGCCACGTAGTCGTTGCCGTCGGCGTACCGGCCGGTGTCGGGACTCGGAGCGTCGATGATCGCCTTCGCGCAGGCGACCGCGTCGCCGTCGAAGAACGGGTGGACCGCGAGCACCGCGTCCGGCGAGACGGCGTACACCCGCTCCCACCCGTAGATGTCGAAGTCGCCGTACCGCTCGGGCTCCGGCCACGGCGTTCGGGTCGCGGTCGTGGGTGTCCGCGTGGCCGACGTCGGGGGCCGATCGCCGCCCGTCAGGTCCGCCGCGAACGCGTCCGGATCGAACGAGCCGAAGGCGAGCGAGGCGACGTAATCGAGGCCGAGGGTGGCGGACACCGCCTCGACGCCGTCGAACTCCTCGGGAACCGGACGGCGCATCTGTCGCCGGAGCCGGTCGTAGGCGTTCGGGTGCATCGCGGCCCGCCGGGCGCGGATCCCGTCGACGTCGAAGTACCGGACGCCGTACCCGTCCGGCAGCGGCGTCGCCGTCGGATCCGGGAGCCACTCTCCGAAGTCGACCTCGGCGCTCGAATCCGAGTCGGGCGGCGTTGCGGTCGACGGCGACTCGGTCGCGGTCGCAGTCGCGGGCGAGCGAGAGGCGCTGAGACAGCCGGTCGTCGATGCGAGCGCGACGCCGCCGAGCGTGGCGGCTGCGGCTTCGAGGAGGGACCGTCGCGAGCGGGGCATAGGGACGGACGGCCGTACGCGGAGGAGAGGAAAAAACGTGCGCACCTCCGCGGCGCTGGACGGGGGGCCGCACCCACAATTGTTAGGCACCCGGGGCCGAATCCACAACGCACGATGCCCTCCACGAACGGCGACGCGGCGATCGAGGCGACCGACCTGCGGAAGGTCTACCGGTCGGCCGTCGCGCTCGACGGCGTCTCGCTGTCGATCCCGCCCGGGACGGTGTACGGCTTCCTCGGCCCCAACGGCGCCGGCAAGACCACGACGATGCGGATCCTCACGGGACTGACCAAGCCGACAGACGGGTCGGTCCGCGTCGTCGGCGTCGACGTGGGCGACCGCCGCGCGCTCGCTTCCCGCGTGGGCTACCTCCCGGAGACGCCGCCGCTCTACGAGGAGTTCAGCGCGCGCGAGCAGCTCGACTACGTGGCCGACCTCCGCGACATCCCCCCGTCGGTCGCCGACGAGCGGATCGGGCGCTACCTCGACAAGTTCGAATTGACCGACGACGCCGACAAGCGCATCGAGGCGTACTCCAAGGGGATGAAACAGAAGACCGCGTTCGTGCAGGCGGTCCTCCACGACCCCGACGTCCTCTTCCTCGACGAGCCGACCTCGGGGCTCGACCCCCGGGCCGCGCGGCGGATCCGCGAGTCGATCGCGGGCTTCGCCGACGACGGGACGACGGTCTTCCTCTCGACGCACATCCTCTCTGTCGTCGAGGCGGTCGCCGACGAGGTGGGCGTGCTGCTCGACGGCCGCCTCGTCGCCGAGGGCACGCCCGAGGAGCTCCAGTCGCGCGCCGAGACCGGCGAGTCCGGATCGCTGGAGGACGCCTTCCTCGCGGTCACGAGCGACGGCGCCGCGGACGTCGACGCGGCGTCCGCGTCCGCGGAGAGTCCGACGGCCGAGCCGCGATGACGCTCCGACGCGACGCCCGCCACGGCCTGCGGATCGCCCGCGCGGAGTTCCGCCGGAGCCTCCGCGCCTACTCGCGGGACTGGCGACGGCTCGTCGGCCTCGGCGTCTCCGTCCTCTTTTTCGGCGGTTACCTGCTGTTTTCGCTGCCGGCCGCGTTCGTCCTCGGACGGACGGCCAGATCGGTCGAGGCGATCCCGTTCCTCGGCCCCGCCGGGACGCTCCTCCCGCTCGGACTCGTCGGGGTCGCGACGCTCCGGACGCTCGAACGGATCGGCAGCGCCGAGGGCGAGGCGCTGCTCCTCACGACGGTCCACCCGCGCGCGGTCGTGATCGGCCTCATCGGCGCGGAGCTCGGCCGGCTCGCCGCCTGGTTCGGCGTCCCGATCGCCGCGCTCGTCGTCGCGTTCGCGGTCGGGCTCGGCACGCCCGTCGTCCTCCTGACGGCGGCGCTCGTCGCGGTCCCGCTCCTCGCGTGGAGCGCCGTGTGGGGCTACGCCGTCGGGCTGGCGCTCCTCCGCGTCTTTCGCTGGCTGCCGACGTTCCGTCGCGTGCTGAAGGTCCTGGGCGTCGCGGCGTTGATCGCGATAGTCCTCGGCTCCCAGGCCGTCGGGCAACTCCTCGCCGAGGGGTCGATCTCGGTGGGAGGGGTCCTCGCTGCGATCACGGTCGCCCCGCTGACTGAGTACGTCGCGCTCGCGGCACTCGGGACGCCGCTTCAGCGACCGCCCACGCTCGCCGCCGTCGCCGTGTTCGTCGGGGTCGTCGCGTCCGCGCCGATCGGGCTCGCCGTCGCGACCCGCCAGGCCTCGGCGCTGTGGTTCGGTGACGTGCCGGCCGACGGCGCGACGTCGCAAGCGACGGGTCGGGAGGGCGGGCTGTCCGTCCCGCGGCCGTTCGCCGCCGCGAAGACCGGACGGATCGCGTGGCGTCACCTGGTCCGAGCCGTCCGGAAGCCCCAGGAGTTCAGCCACCTGGTGATGGTCGTCTTCTTCCTCGGACCGATCGGGACGACGGCCGTCCAGGGATCGAGTGGCGCGCTCGGCCCGCTCGCGGCCGGCGTGGGAGTCGGCCTCGGAGCGTACCTCGCCGGGGGCACCTTCGGGCTGAATCCGATCGGCGACGATCGGCCGCAGTTCCCGCTGTTGCTCCTCAGCGGCACCGACGCCGCGACGCTGGTGCGCGGGCGGCTCGCGGCGGGAGTCGCGCTCGGCCTCCCGTTCGCGCTCGGCCTCCCGGCCGTCGGCGTCGCGCTCGGCCTCCGCCCGGTCCGGGCCGTCGCGTTCGGCGCTCTCGGGACCGGATCCGTCCTCGCCGCCGCGGCGTTCGCGCTGGGGCTCGGCGCCGCCTACCCCATCTACGAGGAGCGGGAGTTCTGGGGGACCGAGACGGTCGTGCCCTCGACGCTCGTGATGCTCGTCTACCTCGCGGTCGTCGGGATCGGCACGGCCATCGCCCTGGTCGGCACGTGGTTCCTGCTCACCGGCGGCCTCGTCCCGACGCCGGTGTTCGGCGTCGTCGCCGGGATCTATCTCCTGTTCACGGCCGGCGTCTCGTACGGATCGTACCGGTACGCGATCCGGCGGTACCGAAACTACCACCTCGAATGAGTCGGGCGACAGACTCAACCCCGAGGGCGGTCGCGTCCCGATATGGTCCCTTCCCGACGAGCCCTCCTCCGTAGCGCGGCGGCGACCGGACTGACCGCCGTCGCCGGCTGTGCGGCGCTCCCGTCGTTCGGCACCGACGATACGGAGCCGGAGTACACCCTCACCGCCGACCGAATCGACGCCTCGCCGGTCGAACACGCCCTCTACGACCCCGACGAGGACGACCCGCTGTTCGGCGCTCCCGCACGGACCGCGCTCGATTCGATCCTCCCGGACGGCCGATACACGACCTACGGCTACGAGTCGTTACCCGCGGGCGCCTACGTGCGGCACGACGGGACCTACTACCGGACGGAGTCGGTCGTCACCGGACGGGAACGGATGGCGCGGCCGTTCGTCCGCATCGAGAAGGTGGCCGAGGGGTCGGTGCCGGAGGACGCGGTCCTCGTCGACGACCTCGACCGGCCCAGCGCGCGAGTGGTGAAAATCCTCCACGCCAACGCGCAGACCGACGGCGAGTCCGGATCCGCGGACCTGCTGCGCGGCGACGCGTACGTGCTCCGCCGACCGGCCGAGCTGGAGAGCCGACTCGCCTCCGACGACTTCGACGGGCGCGTCGTCACGATGACCGAGAGCGGCACCTGGGCCTACCGGGTGCGGGTCGCGCGCCGGCCGATCCTCGAAACCGCCTACACCGCGCTGGCGATCGAGGTGGCGGACTCCGAGTCGGCGTTCCGCGAGGTGGTCTTCGGATCACGGATCGACGCGGAACTGGCACCCGGCGACCTCGCTGCCGACGCGCGAGAGGTGCTCGAACGGTGCCTCTCCCGGGGGCGATACGCCGAGACCGCGCCGCTTTCGCCCGGCTTCGACGCGGTCCTCGAAGCGCTCGGAGTCGACACCGTCGAGACGGCCGCGACGGGACGGCTTCTCTGGTACGACGGCGAACTGTATCGATACGGGCTGTACGTCGACGAAGAAGAATAATATGATATCGAACTATTGCTGTAATTTACAGATAAAATTAGAGTCGCTATAATCCGATTTTCTATACCAAATTAAGTTGTTGAGTCGTCTCAATTGACTTCAAAAATGTCTCAGAGATATACACAATTTTAGTTATTAAATAATATTTCTGATATTATAGACACAAGACAGTATCTGATCAGCTATCCGAGTCCGTTATACACCCCATCAGACCAGTTCGACTTGATGAAACTGGTATGCATCCCGAATCTGGTACGAGTCGATGTGATCCGAGGAACACCTCACAATCGGCCGCTACACTTATCAAATATTGCCGCCCCTCGTAGTGAGATCGGGCGTATCTGCGGAGAGAGCAGAGAAAGAGATCTCGGAGATCTCCTGGTCGAACGGCCGCACCCTTTCATAACGGACGTACGCTTGTTAGTCAAATTGGCAATTGGTCTCAAACCATACTTCAGTTTCGTTCAGTCGAACTAGACGTTAGATCACCACTAGAAATTATATATTGAATGTCTTTTCAGTGTATAACAGACTGTATGTTTTTGTAAGCCAGATAGAATTATACTTTGTAATTTTTTACTCTCGGAATCTAATCAATCCTTGGTTTCACACTCCACTATCGACATCGGTCTCGTCCGACGATCCGATGCCAGGACTCTCGTGTCACTCGATACCGATATCTCCGGGTCGTGTTATCTCGGTTCGCTATCGACCACTGAGTTCGATTCTGCGAAACTATTAATTACCCACTCCGAGTTGTGTGGTGTAATGCCAGATGGCACACTCACGGTGGAGACGACGCAGACGTCCCTCGACATCCTGTCGACCATCCGGGACCGAGACGGCGCGAGGCTCCACGACATCGTCGAGGAGCACGGGATCGCGAAGAGCACGGCGCACAAGCACCTGGTCACACTCGAACAGGCGGGATTTCTCCGGAAGTCCGGTGACCGGTACCACATCGGATTCAAATTCCTGAACTACGGCGAGTACGCCCGAGAGCAGTGGTACTGGTTCTCGGCGGTCAAAGGTGCCGTCGAGGAGCTCGCAAAGCGCACCGAAGAGGAGTGTGACTTCGTCGTCGACGACCACGGGCGCGTGATCACGATCGTGGAGTCCTACCACAAGTGGGCGAAGTACGAGGGCGACGAGGGATCGAAGCGCTACCGGGCGTATATGGGGACCTACTACCCGATGCACGCGACCGGCTCGGGCCTCGCGATCCTCTCGACGTACGCGCCCGAACGGGTCGACGCCGTCGTCGACAAGTGGGGGATGCCCGAGCTCACAGACCAGACGATCACGTCCCGCGAGGAGCTGTTCGCCGAGCTGGACCGCACCGAGGAGCGCGGCTACGCCGTCGGCGACCAGTACTACACCGAGGGGCTCCGGAGCATCGGCAAGCCGGTGTTCGGCCCGGACGGCGCGGTCATCGGGGCCCTGAGCGTCTCCGGGCCGACCTATCGGATCGACGGCTCCGTCCTCGATCGGGAGATCCCCCGCGCGCTGTCCGAGGTGGTCGAGTCCCTCGAAGCGGAACTGGCGGCGACCGCGCCCGGCGCGTAGGAATCCGTAGAACAATAACTGGGGGGAAGCGCCGAAGGTCAGTAGGCGTCGCGTGCGACATCCAGCAGGTCCTCGGCGTCGGCCTCGCGGGGGTTGTCGTGGATCTCGATCGTCTCCATCGACTTTTCGGCGATCTCACGGAGGTCGTCCTCTTCGACGCCGAGTTCGCTGAGGCTCGACGGCAGGTCGACCTCGTCGATGAGGGATTCGACCGCCGCGACCGCCTCGTGTGCGGCTTCCGTCTCCGATAGCCCGGACGTGTCGACGCCCATCGCCTCGGCCACCTCCGCGTAGCGAGCGGGGTATGCTTCGAGGTTGTACCGCATCACCGGTGGGGTGAACACGGCGATCGCCTCGCCGTGGGGGATCTCGGGGTACATTCCACCGGTCACCTCCGCCAGCGAGTGGATCGCGCCGAAGCCCGCGAAGTTCTCACAGAAGCCCGCCATATGCGAGCCGAACAGGAGTTGCTCGCGCGCCTCCATCGCGCCCGACTCGTAGGCCTCGGGGAGGTACTCCGGCACGAGCCCCATCACGTGCCGCGTATAGGGCTTGACCAGCTCGGGCGCGCCCGCCGCGACGTGGTTCTCCAGAGCGTGGGAGAACGCGTCGAAGCCCGTCGCGGCGGTCTGTCTCGGCGGCAGCGACGCGGTCAGTTCCGGATCGACCAACGAGACGTCTGCGCCCAGGTAGGGCCCGTCCGGGTAGAGCGGCGGTTGGCCGATCGCCATCTTGAACTTCCGGTCCGGCGCGGTGATCACCGCCCAGTAGTCCACCTCGCTGCCGGTCCCCGCGGTCGTCGGAATCGTGATCAACGGGTGGGTGTGGTTCTCGATGCTCCCCGACGTGACGTCCTCGGGGACGTTCACCTCGTACTCCGAGAGGTCGCCCGAGTTGGTCTTCAGGAGCGTCGCGCATTTGGCCGTGTCGATGACGCTGCCGCCGCCGACCGCGACGACCACGTCGAACTCGCCGGCCTCCAGGGTCTCTAGGGCGTCGTGGACCATCGCCGTGGTCGGGTTGGGCTCGACGTCGTCGTAGATCTCGTAGTCGATCCCCTCGGTTTCGAGGGAGGCTTTGACCCCGTCGAGTATCCCCGCGGCCCTGATGCCCTGATCGGTGACGACCAGGGCGGTCTCCCAGCCTTTCGCGGCGATCACCTCGCCCGTTCGCTCGCTCGTGCCGTTGCCGAACTCCACGCTGATCGGGAACGACAGCGAGTACTCCCCGAGGCTCATCGTTTTGAGACCCGAGGGCGACCGTCCGTACACTCTGCACTAGACCGGTAGTCGCGGCTGTACTGTGGCATCCGTCCCCAAGTCGGAGAAGTCAGTATAAAAAAGAGAATGTAACAGAAACATTTGCCACAAGAGTCGAGAAGCGCGACCGGAAGAAGATTTTTGCCCACGTGCCAGGGAGTGACAGTATGAGCAGTTCCCGATCGGGCGAGAGTCCAGTGATCGAGCGCCACCGCTCGAAACACGAGGAAGCGACGACCGACGTCGAATTCGGCGCGTGGATCGACGGCGAACTCCGCACTCACGGGGAGAAGAGCGAGGTCGAAGATCCCGTGACTGGGGATTCGATCGTCGGAGTGCCCCAGGGCGACGCCGCAACCGTCGATACCGCAGTCGAGGCCGCCTGGGACGCCTTCGAGCACGAGTGGGAGGCCGCGGGCGTCCGCGACCGCTCGGCGCGTCTCTTCGAGTGGGCCGACGTCCTGGAAGACCACACTGACGAACTCACGCTCTTGGAGTGTTTAGACTGCGGCAAGCCGATCTCGCAAGCCCGCGGCGAGGTCGAGGGCGCGATCGACACCCTAGAGTATTACGCGTCGGTCTGCCGGGCCCAGCGCGGGAGTGAGATTCCGGGCGGCGAGGACGTCCACCTCTACACGACCCAGGAGCCGTACGGGGTCGTCGGCCAGATCGTCCCGTGGAACTATCCCCTGTGGGCGGCCGCCTGGAAACTCGGCCCCGCGCTGGCCGCCGGTAACGCCTGCGTGCTCAAGCCCGCCAACGACACCCCGCTGTCGACGCTTCGAGCGGCCCAACTCTCGGAGGGCATCTTCCCCGACGGCGTCCTCAACGTCGTCCCCGGCCCGGGCAGCGAGGTCGGGCAAGCGATCGCCGAACACGACGACGTCCGAAAGATCTCTTTCACCGGGAGTACGGCCGTCGGCAGCGGCGTGATGCGCGCGGCCGCGGATCGAGTCGCGCCCGTCACCCTCGAACTCGGCGGCAAGTCCCCCTTCATCGTCTTCCCCGACGCGGATTTAGAGAAAGTCGTCGATGCCGTGGCGGACGGGATCTTCTACAGCACTGGCGAGATCTGCGACGCGTTCTCGCGCGCGCTCGTCCACGAGTCCGTCGCCGAGGAGTTCACCGAGCGCTTCGTCGAGAAAGCCGAATCCTACGTGCTGGGCGACCCCCTCGACGAGGAAACCACGATGGGCCCGCTGACCTCCCGGCGCCAGTTCGAGACCGTACTGGAGTACATCGAGACCGGTCGGGAAGAAGCGGACCTGCTCTGCGGGGGCGGCACGCCCGACGATCCGGCATTGGCTGAGGGCTGGTACGTCGAGCCGACGGTCTTCGGCGGCGTCACCAACGAGATGACGATCGCCCGCGAGGAGATCTTCGGTCCCGTCCAGACGATCCAGACGTTCTCCGAGTACGAGGAGGCGATCGACCTCGCCAACGACACCCAGTACGGCCTCGCCGCGGGCATCGGCACGGAGAAGACCTCCCTCGTCCACCGGACCGCGGACGACCTCGATGCAGGCCTCGTCTACGTGAACGAGTACGGCCCGATTATGCCCGACGCGCCCTACGGCGGCTTCAAACAATCGGGATTCGGGAAGGATCTCGGCCTCGAGGCGCTGGACCACTATCAGCGACAGAAGAGCGTCTACGTCAACCTCGACGAGCCCGAACTCTGAATCGGACCGTTTTTCACCCAAGTTTTTTATATTGCAATCGAGAGATTGAGACCGCTTATGGGAGTCATCTCGTCGATCAAAGAGAAGCTCAATCAGGAGACGACCTCCGACGAGGCGGCGGGAATGGAGAAGGACCCGGGCGTGACGCGGTTGTTCTTCGCGACGGACGTCCACGGATCGAGCGCCTGCTGGCGGAAGTTCGTCAACAGCGCGGACTTCTACGACGCCGACGTCCTGGTCCTCGGCGGCGACACGACAGGAAAGGCGATCTTCCCGATCGTCGACGAGGGCGACCGGTACACCTACACGCGCCAGGGCGACGAGCACACGATCGACGACGACGAGGAGTTCGATGAGTTCCTCGACTCGCTGGAGGACACCGGCTACTACCCGTACGTGATGGACGAAGCCGAGTACGAGCAGCTCCAGAACGCCGACGACGCCGAGGAGCGACAGAACGAGATATTCCTCACGAAGATGCAAGAGCGGATCCGCGAGTGGGTCGAGTTCGCCGAGGGGAAACTGGACGACACGCCGGTGTACGCCTGCCCCGGCAACGACGACCCGTTCGAGATCGACGAGGTGTGGGAGTCCTCGGACGTCGTCGACCTCGTCGAGGGCGAGGTCGTCGACCTCCCGCAGGGGTACCAGATGGCGAGCACGGGGTGGACCCACCCGACGCCGTGGGACACCGACCGCGAGGAGCCCGAAGACGAACTCCGCGAGCGGATCGAGGGAATCGTCAGCGGCATCGACGACTACGACCGCGCGATCTTCAACTTCCACGAGCCGCCGTACGACTCCCAGCTCGACGAGGCGCCGGAACTCGACGAGGACCTCCGGCCGAAGTTCGGCGCGCAGTCGACAGAGCCCGTCGGCAGCGAGGCGATCAGGGAGATCATCGAGGAGTACCAGCCGCCACTGTCGCTGCACGGCCACATCCACGAGTCCCGCGGGCACACGAAGATCGGCGACACCGACGCGATCAATCCGGGGAGCGTCTACTCGGAGGCGTCGCTCCAGGGGGCGATCGTCGACCTCCGGCCCGAAGTCGACGTGGTCGGCCTCGTGCGGGGATAGAACTAAATGCCGTCACGAGGTGCTACCACCTAGCAAGGTGATTCCGCCGTGAGCCAGACCGAACCGCTGTCGGATCCGATCGAAGAGGCCGAGCGAGTCATCGAGGCCGCGGACGACCGCGGGCTGACCGTGCGACTCATCGGCGGCACGGCGATCAACCGCCACGCCGAGACCGCCCGCGAGGAGCCGTTCAAACGCGGCTATCGCGACGTCGACTTCGTCGCCACCCGCGAGGAGGAGAGCGCGGTCGAAGAGATGATGGCCGACCTGGGCTACGAGGCAAACGAGCGCTTCAACACGATGCGGCGCTTCCGCCTGGAGTACTTCGATCCGGTCAACGAGCGCAAGGCCGACTACATCATCGACCGCTTCGACTTCTGTCACGCGTGGGACCTGCGCGAGCGGATCGACGTCGACTACCCCACCGTCCCCATCGAGGACCTGCTCCTCTCGAAGCTCCAGATCGTCGAGGTCAGCGACCGCGACGTCCGCGACATCCTCGCGATGCTCGCGGACCACCCGGTCGAGCCCGGAGACGACACCGAGAAGATCGATCCCGAGTACATCGCCGACCGCTGCGGCAGCGACTGGGGGCTGTGGCGCACCGTGACCTACAGCCTCGACCGCGTCGAGGAGTACGTCGAAGACGAGGACCTGCCGATCGACGAGGGCGAACTCGCCGGCAGGATCGACGCCCTCCGAACCGCGATCGACGACCACTCGAAGTCGCTGCGGTGGAAGCTCCGGTCGATCGTCGGCGAGCACAAGCAGTGGTACAAGCGGCCCGAGCTGGGCTGAGCCGGATTCTTTGATCTTCGAGTCGCGACCGCGACGCCCGCCTCCGACGGCCTGTTTCGACGCCCCCGAGTAGCGAGTGGCGGATCGTCGGCTGAACGCGAACGGAGCGAGGAACCGCGGGAAAAAAGGAACGACGCGGCCGTCACCGACTGCGTCGGGCGCCGCTCAGTCCTGCGGGATCTCCGAGTGGAGGTTGTCGAGGTCGACGCCCTGCTGGGCGCGGTAGTACTTCATTCCGAAGTAGATGACCGCCGCCAGCAGGTAGAGGACGCCGAGGAACGTCATCGAGGTGACGTTGTTGAGCCCGTAGACGCTCTCGGTCGCCCAGAGGTAGAACACCGAAAGCAGGATCACGGCGTAGACGCCGGCGACGATCGAGACCACCGGGACGCCGGCGATCTCGTACTTCGAGACCGGGTTCTTCGAGAACAGTTCGGGGCGGCGCCACGGGAACAGCAGGCACGCGATCGTCGTGCCGAAGAACGTGACCGCGATCGCGAACGTCGCCGCCAGCGTGAGCGTCTGGAAGCCCGGCGCGAAGAAGTAGATGACCGTCAGGATGGCCGCGGGGACGACCATCAGCAGGATGGCGTAGATCGGCGTGTTGTAGCGGCCCTTCACCTCGGAGAAGACCTCCGGGATGGTCCGGTCGAACGCCGTCGCGAAGATCACGCGGGTCGACGAGAGGAACACGGTTCCGGACCACGCGAAGAACCACCCGCCCATCAGGATCGCCATCAGCTTCGCGAGGACGCCGTTGCCCATCGCGATGGCTGCGATCGTCGTCGGCGAGGAGAGCCACTGTTGGGCGCCCGCGCCGACGAAGTAGTTGTAGTTCAGCGCCTGGTAGAAGGTGTATCCGACCGCGGAGTCGAACAGCGGCCAGAGGACGATCGCCAGCGCGGCCGCGGCGAGGAGCGCGCCCTCGAAGACGCCGAACATCTTCTTGAACTCGCCCGCCTCGCGGACCTCACCGAACAGGGTCGATCCCCAGACGGTCCACATTATCCAGAACAACAGCATCGGGAAGAGCTTGTAGGACGCGCTCCAGTTGAGGTTCCACATCGGAGCGAAGCTCACCGAGGTGCCCTCGATGATCCCGTTGTACGTGAGGTCCATCCCCCACGCGTTCATCTGGCTGTTGAACGCCGACTGGAACCCCGAGGGGTTCGTCGTGAGCAGCCCGCCCACGAAGATGAGCAGGCCCGCGACGCCGACGTAGAACAGCACCTGTTGGATCCGCGCGTACCACTTCATCCCGAGGCTGACGTAGATGAACGCGAACGCGACCACGATCATCGACGAAGCGAACAGCCCGAGGCTGGAGTTCCAGAAGTTCGCCAGTTCGACGAACCCGAACAGCGCCGAGACCGGACCGAGCACCAGCCACGAGAGGATCGACCCGTAGATCGGTACCCACAGCCACAGGATGAACACCCAACCGGGCCACGAGAGGAAGAAGCCCCAGAACCCCGACAGCAAGCGGCTCTGCCAGACGTAGTCGCCGCCGACCCGCGGCATCGACGCCACGAGCGTCGCGTAGACCACGTTCTGGAGCGTGATCGCCACGACTGAGATGAGAGTCGCCAAGATCGGGCTTCCCTGCGGGATGAACGCGTTGAACGTCCAGATGTAGAAGCCCAACGTGACGATGTTCACCGACAGGAACGCGTAGATTCCTGCGTCGTACGAGGACCAGTCTCTGACTAGCCCCGTCGCTTCTCGGACGAATAGGGTATCGTCTCCTGACATGGCACACACCCGTGTTAGCAGTACTCACACAACTTCACTTAGTAGTACCGGTCGTCGCCGGATCGACCGCGGGGACCGACGGCCCGAGTGAAGGTGAAGAACGACAGCAGACGGAGCCGACAGAGAAGGATCGTGCCGAGCCCTACGCGTCACGGCACAGGGCCGCGTGCTCGCAGTCGTCGATCACGATGCCGTCGACGCCGCGTTCGCGGAGCCGCTCGATCTCGGATGCGGACGTGGCCGTCCACGCGTTCACGTCGAAACCGCGCGCGTGTGCGTCCGCCACGATGTCGGTCTCCAGACAGAGGCTCACGTGCGGATGCACGCTGGAACACGCGTGCTCGGCGGCGACGTCGAGGGCGGCCCCGACGTCGAACTCCGCGGGGGTCGTCTCCTCGGACGGGAGGAGCAGCGCCGTCTCGGCGCCCGCCTCGGCGGCCGCGGCGAGCTCGCTCGGGTGGAACGAAGAGACGAGCACGTCGTGGTCGTGGTCGGCGGCCGCCTCGGTCACCTCCCGGGCGATATCCCGCGCTTTCAGTTCGAGATTCAGCCCGACCGCGGGGGGGACGGCCTCGAAGAGCTCCCGCAGGAGCGGGACCTGTTCCTCGGAGCCGAGGATCGACACCTCTCTGAGCTCCGACAGCGGCGTCTCGGCGACCGCGCCCGTCGCGTCGGTGACGCGGTCGAGCGTCTCGTCGTGGAAGAGCACAAGCTCGCCGGACCCACAGCGCCGGACGTCGGTCTCGATCATACCGACGGCCGCCGCGGACTGCCGGAACGCTTCGAGGGTGTTTTCGGGATACTGCGCGAGACAGCCCCGGTGGGCGATCGGACGCACCGATCAGGCCTCCGGCGTGTTCACGCGCTCTTCGCTGGCCGCGCCCCGCGGCGAGGAGTGATTGACGGCGTCGCCGACCGGGTCGAAGACGTGGAGCCGGTCCTCGTCGACGGTGAGTTCGACGCGGTCGCCCGGTTCGATCGTGCTCCGGGGCGCGGCTTTGACCTGGATGTCGTCGCCGCCGAGGTTGCAGTGAAGCAGCAGCGACTCCCCGAGCGGTTCGGTCACGCTCACCTCCGCCTCGAACGTCTGGGCGGCGTCCCCGACGTTCCGCACGAGCGAGATGTCCTCGGGCCGGACGCCGAAGGTGCCCGAGTCGGGCCGGTCGGTGAACAGGTCCGGGGTCGGCAGCGACAGTTCGAAGCCGTCGTGTACCGCGACGACGTCGCCGTCCGCTTCGTCGAGCGTGACCGGGACGGTGTTCATCGCGGGGCTCCCGATGAACTCCGCAACGAACTGCGTATCCGGGTAGCCGTACAGGATCTGCGCCATTACCGGCAACCTTGGGACGCCAGCAAAAGAGTCCGACTATGAGCGATCCATCGTGGACCCCATCGACCTGAGAGTTCGGGACCGATTCGTATCCCCCCGTTCGATATATACGACACTATAGTAGCGGTTGCAACTGACGACACATCCGATCGCACGACGGAGCGGATCGAGTGATAGTGATTACTCTCACTGTTTACCGCCGAACGCCACCCCCGGTGACGGCGTTCGGCGGGAAGAGACGAGAGTAATCACTATCAGTGAAGACTTGCAAACGCTACTATCGGTCGTATCGGAGGCTGGAAGGTCCGACTACGAGAAAACTACTTATCAGAGCGTCGCGCCGGCATTCGATACGACGAACGCGGTCGTCGAAACTCATCGTTTCGAGCCCTCGGTAGATCGGTTTCGTCCGTTACTGCCGCTGGCCGTTCGGCGATAAATTGTTCGCTCGCTGATATCCGCCCCGGCGAGAGCGACGGTGATCGTTTCTCGGATACGGATCCCACCCTCTCGATTCCCTTCCGTCGTCGGCGCCGTGGGACACTGCCAGTCCGTAGCGGATCCGGGAGAGTGAGACTCCGCAATTCGAACTGGAATCCGGTACTATACAGTAAATATAATTTTATTTATTGTTTTCTCTGCGGAAGTAACGAATTTGTGGTTCGACAGTTCCGCGTATTCCAGGGATTCTGTGGGCCCAAGCCAAATATCGAGTCTATATTCTATACATACTTTTTTGCTTATGTTACTAACGCTATCTGATGAGGTTCGTCACGCCCACCGTCTCGGCGACGACCCACACGACGAACAGGAGATAGCCGAGCGCGAGCAGGTACGCTTCGTTGCGTGAGAGAGAGAGGTCGGTCCGGAGCGCCGCGAAGAGGAGGATCGTCGCGAGGGTCAGAACCCCCATCATCGGGACGGCCGTCGCGAAGTCGATCGGGACGCTCCCGATGATGAGCACCCCGACCGGGATCGCCACCAAGAGGTCGAAGGTATTCGAGCCGAAGACGTTCGCGAGGCTGGTGAGGCTGTTGCCGCCGCGGGCCGACCGGACGCTCACGATGAGATCCGGGAGGCTCGTGGCGGCCGCGACCACGGTGACCCCCGCGAGGAAATCCGGCACGCCGAACGAGTGAGAGAGCGCCTCGACGCTGCCGACGAGCTGTTCGACGGCGAGCAGGATGACGACGAGCCCGGCCGCGAGCAGGAGCCACCGCCGAATCACGGGAACGCCGTCGTCGACGCTCGCCGCCTCGGAGTCGGCGACGTCCTGCCACTGGATGAAGGTGTAGAGTCCGTAGAGCAGGAGCGGCAGCACCGCGAGCGGTCGGGTGATGTAGCCGACGAGCGTCGCGTCCGGTGCGGGCGCGTAGATGACCGCCAGCGCGAAGGTGACCACGAGGACCGAGACGGCGATCATATAGAACTGCGCCTCCTTGTAGACGAGCGTGCGGTTCGATTCCAGGGAGCGGTCGGAGGCGAGCCCCGAGAGCGCGGGGATCACGAGGATGTTGAAGATGGCCGAGCCGACGATCGCGCCGACGCCCATATCGAACACCCCCGCGAGGGCCGCGAACACGACGCTCGACAGCTCCGGGAAGCTCGATCCGATCGCGACGATGACCGACCCCTGCACCACCGGCGGCAGGCCGTAGTACGCCGAGAGCCGCTCGGCGGACGTTTCGAGCCACCCGCTACCGAACCAGATGAACCCCGTCGCGACGAGGACGACCACGACGTCGACGGCCGGCGAGTGAGAGAGGAGGCCGAACAGCGGCATCTATCCGGGCCGATTCGTCGCCGACGGCAAAGAGCCACCGATCGGCGCCCGGTAGAGCAGATCGTACTGGTGGGCGACGTAGGTCAGTTCGCCCGCCGCCAGTTGCGCGCGGCGCGCCGCGAGCCACGAATCCGGATCCGGCGCCGCGACCGGCGAGGACGGCACCGCCTCGGCGACGAACTCCAGGATCCGCGAGAGGAAGTACCGCTCGTCGGCCGGGTACGCGCCGGCCCGCGGCCGGACGATCCAGTCGGAACCCCCGACCGCGAGGAGCTCACCGTCCCGCCGCCGGAGCAGGTCCGCGAGGTGTCGCCCGGCGCGGACGTCGCGGCCGGGGCGGGCGTCGATGGCCGCGTGGTACGCGCGCTCGATCGCGTCGTCGTCGGGGTGGTCGGGCTGGAAGATCGTCCCGCCGTCGAAGGTGATCGGAAAGTACGCCAGCCCGCCCGGCCGGAGCGCCGACTCCGCGGCGGCGACGAGCCGCGGGAGCGGGACGAGGTCCGCGAACGCCTGGGCGACCACCAGATCGACGTCCGCGGCCGCCTCCAGGGCGTCGAGTGCGTCGCCGACCCGGAACCGAACGTCGAGGTCGGCGACGGTGAAATCCGGGGTCTCGTCGTCGCGTGGGGTGCGCTCGTTCTCGACGTCTTGGCCCGCGTGCCGGAGGGCCGCCGGCCGGACGTCGCGCGCGAACGCGACGATGCGAGGATCGGCGTCGACGCCCCGATAGCGCCCGGCGTCGACGCCCCACGAGCGCAGCCGCGGGACCGTCGCGCCCGTCCCGGAGCCGGCCTCCAGAATCTGCGGCTCCGCCGGGAGCGCCGCCAGGAGCCGGTCGCGGACGCGCGCCGAGAACGCGCGGTCGTCGACGGTGCGCTTCGCTTCGAGGTACCGCGGCCGGGCGTGATTCATCTCACTCCAGCGAGCGCCGGTGGCTCGCCCACGCGACGTCGTCCTCCCAGATCCGGACCGACAGCCCCGTCGGCGTCGCATCACCGAGCGCGTCGGCGACGCGGTCGCCGAACAGCCGCGCGAAGTGTTCGACGCTGGGGTTCAGTCCCTCGAACTCCGGGAGGTCGTTCAGGAGCGAATCGCGGTAGCGCGCCTCCAGGTCGTCGAGGATCGCCTCGACCGCGTCGATGTCGACCAGGTAGCCGTACTCGCCGAGTTCGGGCCCCGAAAAGCGGACCTCGACGGTGAAGTGGTGGCTGTGGACCTCGCCCTCGGGCCCCGGGTCGGGCACGGTGAGGAAGTGCTGGGCGACGAAGTCGCGGGTGACGGTCAGTTCGTAGGCCGGCGCGTCAGTGGATGGGCGTTCGTGTGTCATCGGTGTAGGGAAGCGCGGGAGCGCAGTCGCCTCACGGATACGTCAGGAGGACTTGGAGGGCGCCGTCGGCGCGGTCGTCCAGGAGCCGGTACGCCTCGGGCGCGTCGTCGAACGGGATCCGGTGGGTGACGAGCGACTTCGCGTCGATCTCACACAGGCGATCGAGCGCGGTCTCGGCGCGGCGGGCCTTCGTCCAGCGGCCGCGGGTCTCCGGCGCGAGCGTGCTGACCTGGCTCGACTCGAACGAGATCCGGTCGCGGTGGAAGTCCGCGCCGAGGTCGAGCACCGCCGGCTCGTCGCCGTACCACGACCCGACGACGACGCGGCCGTCGTAGCCCACCGCGTCGACCGCGTCGTCGAGCGTCGCCGGACGGCCGGAGAGTTCGTACACGAGGTCGGCGCCCTCGCGGTCGGCGTCCGCATCGAGCGCCCCGTCGAACTCCGCCGGCGGCACGGCGACGTCGGCGCCGAAGTCGCGGGCGCGCGCCCGGCGCTCGGGGATCGGCTCGACCGCGATCAGGCGTCCGAGCGGGAACGACGCGAGGACGGCGATCGTACACAGTCCGACGACGCCGGCGCCGAAGACGACGACGTCCTCGCCGATCCGCGGCCGGCCGTCGAGGACGAGCGACGTCGCGGTCTCCACGGAGGGAAACAGCGCCATCCCCTCGGCGTCGACGCCGTCGGGGAGCGGGACGGCGAGGTCGGTCGGGACGGCGAACCGCGTCTCGTGGGGGTTGAACGCGAAGACCGTGCGGTCGGCCCAGTCGTCGTCGACCGCCTCGCCGACCGCGACGACGTCGCCGACGGCCGCGTAGCCGTAGCGCAGCGGAAACGAGAGGTCGCCCTCCAGGGTGTCGAGGGTCTCGTCGGCCGGGAGGTCCGTCGGCGCCTCGCCCCGGTAGATGAGGAGTTCGGTCCCGGCGCTGACCGCCGAAACGCGGGTCTCGACGCAGATCTCGTCGGGGGCCGGCTCGACGCTCGTCCGTCTGACGCTCGTCTCGTACGGCCCGGTGAAGTACAGCGATCGTCTGTTCATCGTGGGCTGGACGCCGGCGGTCCGATCGCCGGACGCGCGGGCGGCGAGTGACGTCAGTCACACAGGACTACGGTGTAATCAGCCTATCGGCCGCGCGGATCGCGTCTCGGGAGCCGTCCCGACCGCGCTCGTCAGGAGGTGCTCTCGGGGGCCTGCCGGAGGTCGTAGAGGCGGCTGAAGAGCCGCGCGGGAAACCGCAGTTCGAGTCGGCTCGGGGGGCGGCCCTTCCCGCCGTGGCCCTCGGCCTGCACCCGATCGAGGACGCCGACCTCGGCCAGTTCGTAGAGGAACCGCTTTACCGTCCCCCGAGAGAGGTCCAGGTCCGGGCTGTCGCTGATCGCGTCGGTGGTGTCCGCGACGGACGCTCGCGCCGCGGAGTCGAGGTCGACGAGCTCTCTGAGCACCCGCTGTTTGTTCTCCGGGAGCGACTGCATCCGTGCCAGCGACACCGACGGACGCGGGATCTCATCGATCGCGGCCTCGACGTCCTCGTCGCGGAGGCGCGTCCTGTTCGCCCGGTCCGCGCGGTCGGCCGCGAGGAACAGGGCCGCCAGGGCGTCGTGGGCGTTGCCCTCGGCCCACTCGGCGATCCGGCGGGCCTGGTCGTGATCGAGCCCCTGTCGGGTGAAGCCCGCGGAGGCGCGGGTCATCAGCACGTCGACGAGCATCTGTCGCTGGTAGCGGCCGATCTCGATCGACGTCGCGGTGTAGGTGGTCAGGTCGGTCTCCGCGGGCGGCGTGCGGCTGATCGCGAGCCAGCTCACGTTGCTCGGCAGGCTGGAGAGCCGATCGAGGAGGCCCTCCGTGTCGACGCCCTCGGGTTCGTCCACGTGGTCGATGGCCACGACCGCGCCCGCGGTCCAGCCGCTGAGGGCGCGGTGCAGTTTGTCCAGGAGCTCGTCGGTGCTGATGCCGTGCTGGGGGATCGACTCCTCGACGCAGCCGTCGAGGATCCGGTGGTAGAAGGCGAACTCGCTCGCGGTCTCGCGCAGATCCAGGTAGACGAACTCCGGGATCGAGGGCGACCGGGCGCGCGTGCTCGTGTGGATCACGGCGTCCGACTGCGTCGAGAGGCGCGTCAGGCGCGCGAAGAGCGCCGTGATGATGGCCGACTTCCCCGCACCGTACGCACCGTGGACGTACGCGTTCGGCGGCAGCGTCCCGTCGAAGACGGGATCGAGGTGATCGAGCAGCCGCTCGAAGGCCGGGCCCCGGTCGGAGGGATTTTCGATGTGGGCGGCCGGCGACAGCGCCTCGTAGTCCCGAATCAGCCGCTTTTCGCCCTCGCGTCTTTGTCGTCGTTTGATCCGCGCGTCGAGGTCCATAGCTGTATCGTATTTTCTTACCAGCGTCTTTTCGCACCTAGTAAAAAGGTGCTTCGCTCGCGCACGCCCCTTGGACGGCGTCCCGGCGGTCGGTGTCGCCGCCGAGCGGTCGGCTTGGCGAGCGGGCGGGCGCGGACGGGGCGGCGGTGCATCGGTGGCTCCGGAGTCCGGATCGGTCAGACGCTCGCTCTGCGGCTCGGTCGGTCAGGCGCTCGGTCCGAGGAAACGGAGAGAGGGCGCTGTTTCACAGTGATCACTCTCGTCTCTTCCCGCCGAATACCGCCCCCGATGACGGCGTTCGACGGTAAACAGCGAGAGTAACCACTATCAGGGCAGCGGCACCCAGGCCGCGCTCGGGAAGACGCCCGCGAAGTAGAGCAGCGCGATCGCGAACGTGTTGATCACGATCGCCGCCGCGGGCGGGTCGAAGTGGGTGTCGGAGTGCGAGTAGAAGATCCGCTGGATGACCTCGCCGGTCAGCGCGCCCGTGAGGCCGAACAGACCCCCGATCAGGACCGAGGGCAGGATCGCCATCGATCCGACGCCGCCGGCGAACGCGACGGCCGCGGTCGCGCCCGGCAGCGTCATATGGTGGGTGACGGGGATCTGTTCGACGCCGCAGTTGAGGAAGACGAGCGACGCCGCGCTGATCCCGAAGCCGAGGAAGATGCTCCCCGTCTGGACCGTCGTGTACGCGGCGAGGATCCCGGTGACGAGGCCGATCATCGCGACGTTGGGCCACTCGTACTGGTGGGGCAGCCACGGCTCGACCGCGAGCCGCTCTGCGACGGCACCCCCGTCGGCGACCTCGCCGCCGTCGGCGATGGCTTCACCGCCTTCGGCGGTCTGGACCATCTCCTCGCGCTCGAACGGCGACATATCGAACAGCGAGCGTCCGTGTGCGTCGCCGACGAGCGGGTAGTTCAGCACGAGCCGGTGGAAGACCGCCGAGAGGACGACGCCCATCGCGATGGGGTCCCACGGCAGGCCGAGCCCGCCGGAGACCTGGCGGATGATCATCCCGAGGATGCCGAAGAGCCCGCCGACCGCGAGAACGTCGGGCTTGGTCCCGAGCGCGTGGGCGATGTTCTTCGCCTCGTGGAAGTCGAAGCCGGTGTCCATATACCCCTTCCGAGCGGCGTAGGCCGCGGCGGCCGCGCCGCCGGCGAAGGAGACGTGCGGGCCGAAGACCGGGCCGAACGCGACGAAGCCGGTGATTCCGGTCCCGACCTGCCCGGAGAGCTCGCCGGTGAGGTCGCTCGCGAGCGTGTTGACGGCCTCGCCGGCGATCACCATGAAGCCGGTGAAGATGAACGCCGGGAGCGCGCCGAGCGCCGCGCCGAACGCGCCGCCCGCGAAGGCGGCGATCGCGAGCGCGATCCAGTCCTGTAGCCCCATTCCGAATAGCAACTGGAGCGTCACCATCGTCAGTCACTCCCCTCGTCCTGGGCCCAGTCGAGCGAGCGCTCGACCGCGTCGTCCCACCGGCTGTACAGCCCGTCGGCCTCGTCCTCGCTCATCTCGGGGGCGAACTCCTTGTCGACCTGCCAGTTCGACCGGAGCTGGTCGAGGTTGTCCCAGTAGCCGACCGCGAGACCCGCAGCGTACGCCGAGCCAAGCGCGGTCGTCTCGTCGACCTCCGGCCGGGCGATCTCGGTCTGGATGATGTCCGACTGGAGCTGGCAGAGGAAGTTGTTCTTGACCGCGCCGCCGTCGACGCGGAGGCTCGTCATCTCGACGCCGGAGTCGGCCTCCATCGCCTCCGCGATGTCGCGGGTCTGGTAGGCGATCGACTCCAGGGTCGCGCGGACGAGGTGCGCCTTCTCCGTGCCGCGGGTCATCCCGACGATCGTCCCGCGTGCGCGGCCGTCCCAGTGCGGCGCGCCCAGGCCCGTGAACGCCGGGACCATGTAGACCCCGTCGGTGGAGTCGACAGAGCGCGCGAGTTCGGCCGTCTGGGCCGCGTTGTTGATGAGATCGACGTCTTCGAGCCACTCGATGGCCGCGCCGGTGACGAAGATCGATCCCTCCAGGGCGTACTGGACCGGCTCGCCCGATCGTTGGAACCCGATCGTCGTCAGGAGGCCGTGGTTGGACTCGACGGCCTCGTTGCCGGTGTTCATCAGGTAGAACGAGCCCGTGCCGTAGGTGTTCTTCGCGTCGCCCGCGTCGAAACAGGTCTGGCCGAATAGCGCCGCCTGCTGGTCGCCGAGCGCGCCGGCGACGGGAACCTCCTCGCCGAGGAAGCCCTCCGGGTCGGTGTGGCCGTAGTAGTCGGTGTCCGACGACGGCCGGACCTCGGGGAGCATCGTCTCAGGGACGCCGAACTCCTCGAGGAGGTCGTCGTCCCATTCGAGGTCGTGGATGTTGTACAGCATCGTCCGCGAGGCGTTCGTCACGTCCGTGATGTGGTTGCCGGTGAGGTTGTAGATGAGCCAAGTGTCGATCGTGCCCATCAGGAGCTCGCCGTCGGACGCGCGAGCGCGCGGATCGTCCGAACGGACGTGGTCGAGCTTCAGCGGTTCAGCGTTGTCGAGGAGCCACTCGGTCTTGGTCGCCGAGAAGTACGCGTCCGCTTCGAGTCCGGTCTTGCCGCGGATCCACTCGATCTTGTCCTCGGCCTCCAGTTCCTCGACGCGGTCTGTGGTCCGGCGGTCCTGCCACACCAGGGCGTTGTGGACTGGCTTTCCGGTCTCGCGGTCCCAGACGATCGTCGTCTCGCGCTGGTTCGTGATCCCGAGCGCCTCCAATTGAGAGGCGTCGATGCCCGCCTGCTTGAGCCCGTTCGTGACGACCTCTTTGGTGTTCTCCCAGATCTCGACCGGGTCGTGTTCGACCCAACCGGGATTGGGGTAGATCTGTTCGTGCTTCTCGTAGTCGTTGGCGACGACCCGTCCACTGTGGTCGAAGACCATGAACCGCGTGCCAGTGGTCCCCTGATCGATCGCGCCCACGTATGTGTCTGCCATTGTTTCACTCACCGTCCGGCGACATTTTGACTGCCGTTGCCGCCTTAATAATGAACAATATACCAAGACCTAATAAAAGTTATCCAAGGCGGCATATTGGTAGTAAAGATGATTTAGAGCGGCCAAAATCCGACAAAATAGACCGAAGAGCGATATCCGACCGCGACGCCGGCGGGCGATTATCCCGCCGGATCGTATCAATCAGACCGACGGAAGGGCCGGCGATTCGCTCCGGAGCCTCGATGAGATCGGCCTTTCCACGGCGTCCGCGTTCGACGCAGCGCGTCTCCCAGGGAAAACATTTATTTTTACTATAGGATGCTATTCATCGATGAAATAAAGTAGGGCGACCCCAAACCGTGTGAGTACGAATGGCATCGGCACCACACATCGTCGTCATCGGCGGCGGGTCGACCGGGACGGGCATCACGCGCGACCTCGCGATGCGAGGGCTCGACGTGACGCTCGTCGAGCAGGGGAATCTGACGCACGGCACGACGGGCCGGATGCACGGGCTGCTCCACAGCGGCGGACGGTACGCGGTCTCCGACCAGGCGAGCGCCGAAGAGTGCATCGAGGAGAACCGGGTCCTCCGCGACATCGCCAGCCACTGCGTCGAGCTGACCGGCGGGCTGTTCGTCAAGCGTCCCGAGGACACAGAAGAGTACTTCCAGGAGAAACTGGAGGGCTGCGAGACCTGCGGCATCCCCGCGGAGGTGCTCACCGGCGAGGAGGCCCGCGAGCTGGAACCGCACCTCGCGCCCGACATCGACAAGGCGATCTCGGTCCCCGACGGCGCGGTCGATCCCTTCAGGCTCGTCGTCGCCAACGCCGCCAGCGCCCAGGAGCACGGCGCGCGCATCGAGACCCACTCGGAGGTGACGGACCTGCTCGTCGAGGACGGCGAGGTGGTCGGCGTCGAGGTCGAACACGCCTCCGGCTCCGGGAAGCGCGTCCACGGCACCGCGGGCGGCACCGAGGAGATCCGCGCCGACTACGTCGTGAACGCGACGGGCGCGTGGGCGGGCCAGATCGGCGAGATGGCCGGCGTCGACATCGAGGTCCGGCCCTCCAAGGGCGTGATGACGATCATGAACGTCCGGCAGGTCGACACCGTCATCAACCGCTGTCGGCCGAAGGGCGACGCCGACATCGTCGTCCCCCACGAGACGACCTGCATCCTCGGGACGACGGACGAGGAGGTCGACGACCCCGAGGACTACCCCGAGGAGGGCTGGGAGGTCGACCTGATGATCGAGACGCTCTCGGAGCTGGTCCCGATGCTGGAGGCCGCGCGGACGATCCGCTCCTTCTGGGGGGTCCGCCCGCTGTACGAGCCCCCGGACGTCGGCAGCGACGACCCCACCGACATCACGCGGGACTACTTCCTCCTCGACCACGAGGAGCGCGACGACCTGGGCGGGCTGACCAGCATCGTCGGCGGGAAGTTCACCACCTACCGGATGATGGCCGAGGAGATCGCAGACCACGTCTGCGGGAAGTTCGGCGTCGACGCCGACTGCCGGACCGCCGAGGTGCCCCTCCCGGGCAGCGAGGACTTCTCGGTCCTCCGGGACTACATGGACGAGTTCGGCCTCCGCTCGCCGATCGGGCGGCGGAGCGTCGAACGCCTCGGCTCGTGCGCCGAGGAGGTGCTCGACGTCTCGGGGCCGAATCCCACGATCTGCGCCTGCGAGGGCGTCACGCGCGCCGAGGTTCAGGACGCCATCTCCCAGTCCGGCACCGATCTCAACGCCGTCCGGATCCGGACGCGAGCGTCGATGGGCAACTGCCAGGGCGGCTTCTGTTCCCACCGGCTGGCGAGCGAACTCCACGGCGACTACGACGAGCCCACGACCCGGCAGGCGTGGGACGAGCTGTTGCAGGAGCGCTGGAAGGGCCAGCGCCACGCGCTGTGGGGCGAACAGCTCTCTCAGGCGATGCTGAACTACGCGCTGCACGCGGCGACGCAGAACCGCGACCGCGACCCGGCCGACCGCGGCGAAAGCGGGGGCGAGGCCGAAATCGACTACGGCGCGTTCGACGCCGGGGAGTCCGACGACGCTCGGGCCGGCGGCACGGACGGCGAAAGCGCCGTCGCCGACGGGGGGAACGAGCGTGGCTATTGACTCCGAGGTTCTGGTGATCGGCGGCGGCCTCGCCGGGATCACCAGCGCGCTCTCGGCCGCCCGCGCGGGCGCCGACGTTCGCCTCGTCTCCTACAAGCAGAGCACGCTCCGACACGCCTCCGGACTCGTCGACCTCCTGGGCTACGCGCCCGACGGCGAGGGCCCGCTCGCCGATCCCTACGCGGCGATTCCGAGGCTCCCCGAATCGCACCCGTACCGGACCGTCGGCGTCGACGGGGTGCGAGAGGCGATGGCGCTCTTCGACGACGTCGCCGGGGACTATCGGGGCGGCCACACCGACGCCAACGCGCTCGTTCCCACCCACGGCGGCACGGTCAAGCCGACCGCGCGCTACCCCGCGAGCGCGGCCGCCGGCCTCGCGAGCGACGACCGCGACGTCCTGCTCGTCGGCTTCGAGTCGCTCTCGGACCTCGACGCGCCGCACGTCGCCGCCCACCTCCGCGCGGCCGGCGTCCCCTTCGACGTCCGCGGCGTCACGGTCCGCTTCCCCGGCGACCTCAACGCCGACGCGAAGGTCACGCGCTACGCGAAACTGCTCGACACCGACGGGTCGGTGACCGTCCGCGGCCGCGAGCGGCCCGCCCGCGACGCGCTCGCCGAGCGCGTGAACACCGAACTGGAGGGCGAGGCGCGCGTCGGCTTCCCGGCGGTCCTCGGCGACGACGCGGCCCGAGACGTCCGGGAGTCGCTCGCCGATCGCCTCGGCGCCGACGTCTTCGAGGTCCCGATGGGGCCGCCGTCGCTGCCGGGGCTCCGGCTCGAAGACGCGCTCTTCGACGCGCTCGACGCCGCGGGCGCGCGCTTCGAGACCGGAAATCCCGTCGTCGGCTACGACGCCGACGGCGACAGCGTCGCCAGCGTCTCCGTCGAGAAGAACGGCGCCGAGATCCCCTACGCGGCCGACGAGTACGTCCTCGCGACCGGCGGGCTCGTCGGCAAGGGCGTCGAGTCCGAGCGCGACCGCGTCTACGAGCCGATCTTCGACTGCAACGTCTCCCACCCCGAGGACCGCTACGAGTGGTCGGACTTCGACGTGTTCGGCGACCACGCCTTCGCGCGGTTCGGCGTGCGCACCGACGGCGACCTGCGGCCGCTGGATGGCGACGGCGCGCCGGAGTTCGAGAACCTCGGGGCCGCCGGCGCGGTGCTCGGCGGCCACGACTTCGCGGCCGAGAAATCCGGGAGCGGGGTGTCGATCGCGACGGGCTACGCCGCGGGCCGAAACGCGGCGCGGAGGGCACGATCACGATGAGCGACGCAGAATCTCCAGCAGACTTCGAACCCATCGAACCGAACGCGGGCGAGGACTTCGAGCCGGTCGACGTCTTCCCCGACAGCACCGACTTCGACCTCCGCCCCGGCGCGGACTCCTGCTACAAGTGCTCGGTCTGCGATACGAACTGCCCGGTCGCGGAGGTCGACGACGACTTCCCCGGGCCGAAGTTCCAGGGCCCCGAGCAGTGGCGGCTCAAGCAGCAGGACGACGACTACGGCGTCGACGAGTCCGTGATGGACTGCTCGAACTGTATGCGCTGCGACAGCGCCTGCCCCTCCGGCGTCCCGCTCTCGCAGATGCACAACACCGCACGCGGGGAGTACGTCGAAGAGGAGATGTCCAGGCTCTCCGTCGAGTACTGGCGCAACCGCGTCCTCGCGAACTACCGCACGTCGGCGTGGCTGGCGAGCAAGGCCCCGCGACTGGCGAACGTCGCGATGAACTTCGGGCCCGCGCGGTGGCTGATGGAGAAGGCTATGGGAATCACGAGCGAGCGCGACTTCCCCGCGTTCGCCACGGAGACCTTCCGAGAGTGGTGGGAGCGCCGGGGCGCCGCGGCCGGCTCCCGCGAGCGCGCACAGGAGCACCGCGAGCGCCGCGGCGAGCCCCGCGACGCCGACAAGCGGGTCGCGTACTTCCACGGCTGTTACTCCAACTACAACACCCCCGAGGTGGGCAAGTCGATGGTCAGGGTCTTCGAGCACTTCGGCTACGAGGTCGTCGTCCCCGAGCAGGGCTGTTCGGGCACGCCGATGTTCGCCAACGGGATGCTCTCCGACGCCCGCCGCCACGCCGAGGTCAACGTCTCGTCGTTCGCGGACCTCGTCGACCAGGGCTACGACGCCATCGCCTCCTGTACCTCCTGTTCGATGGCGCTCCGCCAGGAGTACCCCGAACTGTTCGACATCGACGGCATCGACGACGTCGCGAGACACACCTTCGAGTCCGTGGAGTACCTCCGGATCCACGAGGACCTCCGCGAGGAACTCCGAGAGGCGGACGTCGACGGCGACCTCGCGCGGGAGTTCGCCTACCACGCGCCGTGTCACGCGCGGAATCAGGGGCTCGAACGCCAGGCGGTCGAGCTCTTCCGCGACCTCGACGGCGTCGACGTCGCGGACGTCGGCGACTCCTGTTCGGGCATCTCCGGCACCTACGGCTGGAAGGACGAGAAGTACGAGAAGTCGATGGCGATCGGCGAGGAGATGTTCGAGCACATGGAGGCCACAGAGGGCGAGACCGGGATGACCGAGTGCCCGACGTGCGCGATGCAGATGGAACACGGGACCGGCTACGAGATCAGACACCCGCTGGAACTGCTCGACGCCGCGCTCGTCGAGTGAGCCAGTAGAGACCGAAGGCGGCGGGGCCGGGAAGATACCGGCGGGCGCTTCCGAGGTGTCCGGAGCCGCCGAAAAATACAATGTGAATTGTCTGTACCGTAGCTGTGTGTGTTCCGATCCGGCGCGGACACGGGGCCGACCGACGGCGGCCGGGCGTCCGTCGACGGCGGCGCGTGCTCGCGTCCCGAACCGGACGACGACAGAACAGCGCGGACGAACAGCCGACGACCCACCGGTGACCGATGAGTAGCCACGACGAGCGCGCGCCGGAGGCCGAACTCGGCCTGCTGGACGCGACGATGATCGGGATGGGCGCGATGATCGGCGCGGGGATCTTCGTCCTGACGGGCCTGGCCGCCGAGATCGCCGGCCCCGCCGCGATCCTGGTGTTCGTCCTCAACGGCGTCGTCACCGCGTTCACCGGGCTCTCCTACGCCGAGCTGGCGAGCGCGATCCCGAAGAGCGGCGGCGGGTACGCCTTCGTCAACGAGACCTTCGAGGCGCTGCCCTCCTTCCTGATGGGCTGGATGCTCTGGTTCGCGTACATGATCGCCGGCGCGCTCTACGCGCTGGGGTTCGCGCCGAACTTTATCGAGCTCCTGCACGTCTACGGCATCGTCCCGCCGCCGGACCAGGTCGGCGCCGTCGCCCTCCCGATCCTGGACGCCGCCGTCCCGCTCGGCTTCGGGCTCGCGCTCGTCGCGGTCGCGCTGTTCGTCGGCCTCAACGCCGTCTCGACCGCCGCCAGCGGGAGCGTCGAGACGATCTTCACCGCGACGAAGGTGACGATCCTCCTGATCTTCGTCGGCTTCGGTGTCGCCTCGCCGATGTTCTCGTCCGCGGAGTTCCAGCCGCTCTTCCCCGAGGCCTCGGGCGCGTTCGCGATCCTCCCGGCGATGGGTCTGACGTTCATCGCCTTCGAGGGGTACGACCTCATCACGACCGTGACCGAGGAGGTCAAGAACCCGAGGGAGAACATCCCGAAGGCGATCTTCGTTAGCCTCGCGGCGACCGTCGTGGTATACATGGCCGTCGTCACGGTCGCCATCGGGACGCTCGGCGCCGACGGGCTCGCGGCGGCCGGCGAGGCCGGCATCGCGGCGGCCGCGACGGAGTTCATGCCGACCGGGATCCCCGTGATCAAGAACGGCGGCGCGGTGATCGTCTTCGGCGCGGTCTTCTCGACGCTGACCGCGCTGAACGCGGTCGTGATCGCCTCCTCGCGCGTCGCGTTCTCGATGGGCCGCGAGGGCCAGCTGCTCCCGTCGTTCGGGCAGATCCACCACCGCTTCGGGACGCCCTTCGTCGCCATCCTCGCGAGCGCGGTGGTGATGCTCGGCTCGGTCGCGCTGCCGACGAAGAGCGCCGGCAATATGTCGAGCCTGTTCTTCCTGCTCTCCTTCGTCGTGGTCAACGGCGCGGTGATCAAGCTCCGGCGGGAGCGGCCGAACCTGAACCGACCGTACGAGATGCCGTACTACCCCGTGCCGCCGATCCTGGGAATCGTGCTGAATCTGGTGCTGACCGGCGTGCTCGTGGAGTACCTGATCCGGACCGATCCGACGGCGCTGGTCCTCAGCGTCGCGTGGATCCTGCTCGGCGCGGTCGTCTACGTCGCCCTGGACCGATACCGGGCGCGGGGGACCGAGACGGACGCGGAACCGACCGCCGACGGCGAACCGATCGCGGAGGACTGACGCGCGGATGCTGAAGATCGCACCCCCGAACCCAAACTCGAACCCGAATCCGAACCTGAAACCAAACCAATGACGAGCAAACAGGACATCATCGTCGCCGGCGGCGGGCGCGTCGGACTCCAGACCGCCCGACTGCTCGCCGACCGCGACAACGACGTATCGATCATCGAACCCGATCCGGACGTCGTCGACGAAATCGCCGACGAGTGGATCGCGACCGTGATCCGCGGGGACGCGTCGACGCCGGACATCCAGAAGCAGGCGGGCGTCGAGGGGGCCGACGCCATCGCCGCGCTCACGGGCCACGCGGGGCTGAACCTCGCGATCTGCCTGGTCGCGAAGGAGCTCAACCCCGAGATCAGGACGGTGACCCGGATCGAGGAGGCGACCGGCGAGGCCTACGCGGAGTTCGTCGACGGCGTGGTGTTTCCCGAACACGCCGGCGCCCGCGTGGCCGCGAACGAGATCGTCGGCAGCGACGTGCAGACCCTCGCGGACGTGACCGGGCGGATCGACGTGATGCAGATCCGGGCCCAGGAGGGCGCGCCGGCCGCGGGCAAGACGCTCTCTGAGGTCCGCTTCCCCGCGGGCGCGCTCGTCGTCTCCGGCGAGGAGGGCGAGCAGATCGCCCAGCCGGAGACGGTCATAGAGCCCGGCAAACGCTACGTCGTCGCCGTCGATCCCGACGTCGCCGACGAGGTGATGAATCTGCTCCGAGGGTAGCCCCGCGGGAACCGAGCGAACGCCGCTCCGCCCGCGGCGGCGCTACTCGCCCCCCGGTCCGAGGTATCCCCACGACAGGAGGCGGTCGCCGTCGCCGTCGATCCAGCGCTCGCCGATGTCGTCGCGGTAGTAGAGGTTCGGGATGACGACGTCGTCGACGCGCTCGTAGGCCCGTTCTCGCGCGCGCTGCATCGTGTCGCCTTTCCCAGTGACGACGAGCGGCATACCGCTCTCGCCGGCGACGCGCCACTGCCCGTCGACCCGTTTCGTGTCCTCCAGGTGGATCCCCTCGCGGCCCTCGGTGTCGAAGACGACCGCGGCGTTCCGGGAGTTCTCGTCGTAGGTCGTCTCGTCGTCGAACGGGAACGGCGGGAGGACGACGCGCACCGCGATCTGATAGCCGTTGTGGACCTCCAGTTCGGGGTCGTTCCCGTGTGCGAGGTCGTAGAAGAACTGCCCCGTCGGGGACTCGAACGACTCCTCCTGGAGGGCGATGGTCGGATACCCGAACCGGGGCGTGAACTCCAGCGGGTAGACCCCGTTCTCGTTGACGATGCAGTTCAGGTCGATGCTCCCGACGTAGCCCTCCTCGGCGAGCCACCCTTCGAGTCGCCCGAGGGTCTCCTCGAACAGCCCGTTTCGGCCCGCCCAGAACATCGACGTCCCCATCTCTCCGGTCGAGGGGCCGATGTTTCCGGGAAACAGCTTCTTGTGCTCGAAGTTGAAGTTGACCCGATCGACGAACCGCTCGCCGTCGAAGAACCCACAGATGGCGATTTCGACGCCCTCGACTTTCCGCTGGAGCTGGAAGCCCTTCATCCGGTGTCCCCAGGCTTTCTTGTAGGCGCGGAGGACGTCGACGACGTCGCTGCCGTCGTCCTCGTTGCCGACATAGAGGAGGCGCTTGACGTTCTGGACCTCGCCGAGCGGCTTGATCACGTACGGGGCGGGGTTCTCCTGGACGTGCTGGATGCCGGCGTCGAATTCCTCGAAGACGTGGTGCTCGATCGTGGTGACGCCGTGGGCTTCGAGGACGTCCATCGCGTAGCCGCGGTCCTCCTCGAGCCGATCGGTGTTCGGCGTGCCGCCGACGACCGCCTTCCCTCGCTCGCGGAGCTCCTGAGCGAGCGCACCGGTGCCGATATCGGACCCGACCCAGATGTCGTCGAAGACGACGACGTCGGCCCAGTCCACTTCCGCCCGCCAGTCGTCGGTCTTCGGGACGAAGCCGTCGCCGATCTCCCTGTCGGATTCGGCCTCGATGTAGTACTTCACGTCGTGGCCCTCGCGGTGGATCTGCCACGCGAGGTCCGTGATCAGGGCGGCGTCGGCGGACACGAAGAGGAAGCGTCGAGTCTCCATACCGGCACCAGGGGGCCGACGGACTTCCCTGTACGGGTGTCTTTTTATGGGATCCACGCGGCCATCGTGGTATGGCGACCTACGTACTCGCGACGAACCACGTCGACACGAGCGCACGGCTGTGCGACTACCTCCTCGATCGGGTCTCCCGCAGCGACGAGGTCCACGCCGTCAACTCCCTCCCCGGCGGCGACGACACCTCGAGCCAGGACGTCCGGGACGGCGAGGAGGCCCTCAACGTCATCTCCGCCCGGCTCGCCGGCGTCACGACCGTCGAGACCCATCAGTTCGTCCGCGGCAATGACCCCCACACCGACGTGCTGGAGCACGCCGACGACGTCGACGCCGACGAGATCGTCATCGGCATCCGCAAGCGGAACCCGACCGCGAAGGTGGTCTTCGGAAGCACCGCCCAGCGGATTCTCCTCCACTCGAATCGCCCCGTCGCGGTCGTCCCCCTCGTCGAGGTCGAGTAGTCACTCGCCGACGGCGCCGTCGAGGAACGCGAGCCCGTGGCCGACCGCGCGCGCCCTGCCCTCCCCGGAGTAGAACTCGAAGTGATCGACCGGCAGGCTGACCAGCGTCGACTCCGGGACCCCGTCGGCCGCCTCCTCCACTGCGTCGATTGGGACGATGTCGTCGCGCGTTCCACCGACGAACAGGACTGGACAGGACGGACGCGGCGGGTCGTCCGGGGCGTGCCGCGCGAGCGCGAGCAGCGACCGCGCGGGCAGGCGGTTCTCCCAGTCGGCGTCGTCGGGGACGACCTCGCGATAGCGGCGGTGCGCTCCCGGCGTCGACACGAGTGCGAGTCCGCGCTTCTCCGCGCGGTCGGCGGCGACGGAGACGGAGTGGACTCCGAACAGCGGCGACTGGAGGCGGTCGCGGACGCCAGCCAGAACGCCCCTGGCGAGGAATCCGAGGCCGCGGGCACGCAGGAACGCCCGGCCCGAGAGGATCGGCGCCTGTGAGACGACGCCGCGTATGCGCGGATCGTCGGCGGCGACGTCGAGAACGGTCCCGCCCGCGAGACCCGCGCCCCAGAGGACGGTCCGATCGCTCGCGACGTCCGCCCGGCCGCGAAGCCCCGAAAGCGCCGCCTCCCAGTCCTCCCGCTGCCGGGCGGGGTCGACGAGATTTCGCGGCTGCCCGTCGCTGTCGCCCGTGTGTCGCAGGTCGAAGTGGAACGCGGCGTAGCCCGCCGACGCGAGCCGCTCGGCGTACTCGTCGAGTCCGAACGCGCTCGCGCCGACGAGCCCGCCCGACAGCACGACGAGCGCCGGATCGGCGGGCCGGTCGGGGCGGTACAGCCGGCCGACGCAGCGCTCGCCGCCGCTCCGGAACGTCATCCGACCAGTCGAGAAGTCGTAGCGCGAGGGCCGATCGCGGCGTCGGCTCTTCGGTCCTGAATCGCCCTCGTCCCCCACCGCGCTCCGGGTCACGGCTCGTCCTCCGCGAGCGTGTCGATGACGCGCTCGGAGAACTCCTCGCCGCTGATGTCGTAGCCGACGTACGCCCGGAACCACTCGGGCTCGGCGTACCACGTGCCCTGGACGTCGTCGTCGTGTCGGAGCACCGTCGCCTCGACGCGCTTCGGCTCCCACTCGTCGGCTTCGAGCGCGTCGATGAAGGTGTTGAGCGCGCGGCCCATCTCCTGGTGGTTCACCGAGACGTCCGGGAACGCTGTCAGGTAGACCAACTCGACCGTCTCGCCGCTCGTGTCGAGCGACTCGACGCTGATCCCGTTGGAGCGGAGCTCCCCTTCCAGGCCGGAGATGACGTCGTTCATACACGGGGGTTCCACGCCGGGGGAGTAAACAGTTGCCGCGGTGCGGCGCTCCGCCGGCCGGGTCGTTCGATCCCCGACACGACGACGCCGGCGCGCCCGACCGCCCTCATAGTGATTACTCTCGTCTCTTATCGCCGAACGCCGTCACCGGGGGTGGCGTTCGGCGGTAAACAGTGAGAGTAATCACTATCAGACTTCGATTCGGAGGCCGTCGCTCGCGAACCGGACGTCGCCGTCGTAGCGGGCGGTCACGGAATCGAGCATCTCCTCGTGCCGGCCTCTGGTGTGCGGGTACAGGTGCGTCAGGTAGACGCGGCCGATGTCGTGCCCCGCGAGAGCCTCGCCCAGCAGCGACGGCGTCGGGTGGTTCGAGACGTCGACGTCGTCGGGGAACGAGCAGTCGTGCGCCAGGACGGCGGCACCGTCGGCGAAGCGCGCGGTACTCGCGGCGGCCTCGCCGTCGCCCGAGAACACGACGTCGCCGTTCCCGTCGCCGGCGAAGCGGTACGCGAGGCAGTCCATCGAGTGCCGCATCTCGGTCGCGGCGACGTCGAAGCCCGCGACGGAGAACTCCGTCGGGCCGATCTCGCGGACGCTCAGGTCGACGCGGCCGTCGAGGTAGTCGTGGACGTCGAGCAGGCCGTCGAGCAGCGACTTCGTGCCCGCGGGCCCGACGACTTCGAGGTGTTCCTCGCCGGCCAGCCAGCGCGCCTTCAGGAGCGGGAGGAGGTCCGCGACGTGGTCCAGGTGGTGGTGGGTCAGAAGCACCGTCGAGACGCCCTCGTAGCCGACGTCGGTGCCGGAGAGCCGCTGGAGGACGCCGCTCCCGCAGTCGACGAGGAGCGCGCGGTCGTCGGACTCCAAGAGCAGTCCCGTCTGCGCGCGGTCGGGAACGGCCATCGCGCTCCCGGTCCCGAGGAAGGTCAGTCGCATCGGCGGCGGTACGACCGGCCCACGGATAGGGGTTCTGGAGGCCGAGCCGACGGCTCCGCGGCGGCGGATTTCCGGTCGTGGCGAGCAGCCGACACGGCGGTTTCGCTCGGCCCGCGTCGACGTGTCGGGCAACCGCTGCTCGACGCGGGGCAGACCTCAGCGCACGGGGTGGCTGGTCCCGGTCTCGAAGATAAACCTTCGGCGCCGGAGAGCGAACGTCGGCGAACGGACAGAACCCACTTACCCGTGCGGGCCAAGCCGTACACGATGGCGACCACCGGGCGCGACCTGCTCCGACGCCTCGCCGACGAGGGGCGCGGGCCCGAGAGCGAACGCGGCGACGCGGCCGAACCCTCGGACGGAGTCGAACTGGACTTCGATCCCGACGCGGTCGAGATCGGCGACGGGGACGTCCTCGACCGGCTGGAGCCCGCGGTGCGGGAGTGGTGGGTCGATCAGTTCGGCCCATACGTCGCGCAGAACGGCGGCTTCTTCACGCCGCCGCAGCGCGAGGCGATCCCGCTCGTCGACGACGGGACGAACGCCCTGGTCTGTGCGCCCACGGGGTCGGGCAAGACGCTCGCGTCGTTCACCGCGATCTTGAACGACCTCTTCCGGGGGGGCCGCGAGCGCGAGGACGGCCTCGACAACTCCGTGTACTGCCTGTACGTCTCGCCGCTGAAGTCGCTCGCGAACGACATCCACCGCAATCTCACCGTGCCGCTGGAGGGGATCCGCGAGCGGATGGAAGCGAAGGGCGGCGACGTCGAGGTCAGACACGCGATCCGCCACGGCGACACCGACTCCGCGGCGCGCCAGCGGATGCTGGAGGAGACGCCGCACATCCTCAACACGACGCCGGAGACCCTCGCGATCCTGCTCAACGCGCCCAAATTCAGGGAGAAACTCAGGTCTGTCGAGTACGTGATCGTCGACGAGATCCACAGCCTCGCGGAGAACAAGCGCGGGACGCACCTGTCGGTCTCCCTGGAACGGCTGGAGGACCTCGCGGACGCGTCGCCGACGCGGATCGGCTGTTCGGCGACGGTCGAGCCGCTCTCGACGATGGCGGAGTACCTGGTCGGGCGCGACGACCGGGGCGTCGTGCGGGACCACGAGATCGTCGACACGCGCTTCGTCCGCGACTTCGACCTCCGCCTGGAGTGTCCGACCGACGACCTGATCCACACGCCGCGCGCGGAGATCCAGTCGGGGTTCTACGACCGGCTGCACGAACTCATCGGCGCCCACGAAAACACCCTGGTGTTCACGAACACGCGCTCGGGCGCCGAGCGGGTGCTGGAAAACCTCCGCGAGCGCTTCGACGGCTACGACGACGGAAACTCCGGCTGCCACCACGGAAGTCTCTCGAAGGAGAAGCGCCAGGCGGTCGAGGAGGGGCTGAAGTCCGGCTCGCTCGACGTCGTGACGACCTCGACGAGCCTGGAGTTGGGAATCGATATGCCGCACCTCGATCTCGTGGTCCAGGTGGGCTCGCCCAAGTCGGTCGCGGCGCTCCTCCAGCGGGTCGGCCGCGCGGGCCACAGCCTCGGCCAGACCGTCGAGGGGCGCGTGCTGGCGCTCGACCGCGACGAGCTCGTCGAGTGCGCGGTGATGCTGCGGAAGGCGGAATCGGGCTTCGTCGACCGCGTGTTCGTCCCCGAGAAGCCCCACGACGTCGCCGCCCAGCACGTCTACGGGATGGCGATCAACGGCGTCCGCAGGGAGGCCGACGTCCTCGCGACGCTCCGGCGGGCGTATCCGTACCGGAACTACACGGACGACGACTGGGAGCGGCTCTGTCGGTACCTCACCGCCGACTATCGAGGATTGGAGGACAAGAACGTCTACGCGAAGATCTGGCGCGACACCAATGACCCGCCCGCGGGCGAGCACCACTACGAGGAGTTCGACGTCGGCGAGCCGCTCGTCGGCAAGCGCGGCCGGATGGCCCGCGTCATCTACATGACGAACATCGGGACGATCCCGGATTCGTTCACCTGCGAGGTTCGGCTCAGAGAGAGCGACGAGTGGGTCGGCACCCTCGACGAGGACTACCTCGACACCCTTGAGAAGGGCGACGTCTTCGTCCTCGGCGGCGACCGCTTCGCCTACCGTTACCGCCGCGGGTCGAAGGTCTACGTCGACCGGACGACCGCACAGCCGACGGTGCCGTCGTGGTTCTCCGAGCGCCTGCCCCTCTCGTACGACCTCGGCCGCGAGATCGCCGCGTTCCAGGGCGCCCTCCTGGAACGGCTCCGCGCCGGTGGCTCCCCCGCGGTCCGCGAGTGGCTCCGCGAGTTCCCGATCGACGAGAACGCCGTCCGCGCGATCGCCCGCCTGTTCGACGAACAGCGCCGCTACGCCGGCGAAGAGAGCGTCGCCACCGACGGGCGGCTCGTCGTCGAGGAGGAACTCGACCGGCAGGACTACCGCCGGCACTTCTACGTCCACTCGACGTACGGCCGGCGGTTCAACGACGGGCTCTCCCGTCTCGTGGCCGCGAGGTGCGCCAACAGGGCGAACGCGAACGTCCAGATCGCCGTCGCCGACAACGGCTTTTCGCTATCGATGCCGCTCAACAGGAAGGTCGACGTCGAGGCCGTCATCCGCGACCTCGACCCCGACGCCGTCCGGGCGGAGCTGCGTGACGCCATCGACGGGACCGACCTCCTGAAGCGGTACTTCCGGATCGACGCGACGCGCTCGCTGATGATCCTCAAGCGCTACAAGGGCTACGAGAAGTCCGCGGCCGAACAGCAGGTCTCCGCGGAGATGTTGCTGTCGTTCGCCGACGATTTAGAGGACTTCGCGGTGATGGAAGAGACCTACCGCGAGATCATCGAGGACAAGCTCAACGTCGCCGCGATCGAGGAGGTCCTCCGCGACGTCCGGGCAGGGAAACTCGAGGTGTCGTCGATCAGCGTCGACTCGCCCACGCCGCGGGCGTTCGGGCTGGCGACGCTGCTCGCGAGCGACGTCGTCCTCGCCGAAGACGAGAGCGCCGTCCTCCAGGAGTTCCACGCGCGGGTGCAGGCCGAAATCGGCGAGGAGTCCGAGGGCGACGAGGCCGCCACACCCGCGGACGGCTCGGCCTCATCGTCGCGCCCAGTCGAGTAGGCGCGCGTAGAACGGCTCCGACCCGAGGGCGTCGGCGTCGCCGACGAGCGCGAGCGCCTTCTTCGCGCGGGTGAGGGCGACGTTCACCCGCCGGTAGTCCTCGAAGAGCGGGCCCTCAAGCGAGTCAGTCGCGACGAACGAGACCACGATCACCTCCTTCGCCGACCCCTGGAAGCGGTCGACGGTGTCGACGGTGACGTCCGTCCGCTTCGCGATCTCGGCGACCTGGGCGCGGAAGGGCGCGATGACGCCGACGTCGTCGGGGTCGACGCCCGCATCGACGTAGGCGTCGACGAACTCGGCCACGCGATCCGCCTCGGTGGGGTTGGTGTTGCCGACGCGGTCGCCGTCGGGGTCGACGAACGCGACCGGGTCGCGGAGGCTGGGCGGGAGGTCGGCCTCGTCGACGCCGAGGTCAGAGAGCCGCTGCGCCGCGACCGCGCCGTTCGCCGGGCGGAGCGCGCCGTCGTAGAACTCGGTGGAAGAAAAGGCCTGGATGCGCTGGGCCATCCGGTACTGGCGGTCCAGCAGGACCGACGCCTCCGGGCGAGCCTCGATGAGGCGCTCGAACAGCGAGGTTTGGAGGTCGCTTCCGTTGCCGACTCCCCCGCCGTCGGCCTCGTCGGACCCGCTGGACCCGCCGGGTCCGCTCGCGCCGCCGGAGCCGCCCGACTGCACGACCGGCGGAAGCTGCTGGTGGTCGCCGACGAGCACGAACCGGTCGGCGCGGTTCACGGCCGCGAGCGTCCCCGGCTCGGTGAGCTGGGAGGCTTCGTCGACGAGCGCGACGTCGAAGTCCTGCTCGCGCAGCACCCGCGACCCGCAGGCGGCCGTCGTCGCGGCCACGACCGGCGCCTCCCGGAGCGCCGCCGCGCGCTCGTTCGGCTCGCCGCCGCGTTCGAGCCGCACGTCCAGCATATCCTCGCGGACGCCGTTTTCGGTGCCCACGCGGACGACGTCGCCGACGCCGGCGTCGCGGACGGCTTCGAGGGCGTTGTCGACCGCTCGGTTCGTGAACGCCGACAGGAGGACGCGTTCGCCCGACTCGACGAGCGTGCGGACGATCCGCGCGATGGTGTGGGTCTTGCCCGTTCCCGGCGGCCCGTGGACGAGCGCGAAGTCCTCGGCGTCGACCGCGCGGCGGACGGCCTCGTCCTGGGCCTCGTTGTTGTCGACGTAGGTGCCGAGCGCCCCCGATCGGTCCGCGAACGCGGGCTCGCGCCGCCCGAAGAGCACGTCTTTCATCTCCGGGTCGCCCTTCAGCACGAAGTCGTGGAGCGCGGTGAGCATCCGGTCGACGCCGATCTCGGAGGGGTAGACGTCGAGCCGGCGGACCGAAAGCGGCTCGTCGGCGCGGATGACGACCTCGTCGTCGACGGCGACGATGCGACAGAGTTCGGCGTGTCCCGAGACGGGGTCGCCGTCGCTGGCGAGTGCGACGTCGCCCTCGCGGAGCTTCGAGACGGCGCCGCCCGGCTTTTCGGCTCGCAGTTCCCACCGGCCGTCGTCGAGTTCGGTTCTCCCGAGCGGTTCGAGGCCGATCAGCGCCCGGTCGTCTTCGGCGCGCTCTTCGGCGGACTGCTCCCAGAGCTTTCGATATTCGGCGTGGACCGCGCGGCGCTCGGCCTCTATCGCCTGGTAGAAGCGCTCGAAGTACTCGCGCTCATCGGCGGGCACGGCACTGCCGATCTGGCCCGCCTTCGACTCCTGGTCCAGGCGGCCGGAGACGACCATACACGCGTCCTGCTCGAAGCAGTACTCGCATTTCGCGTCGGCCTCGTAGCCCGTCGGGACCGAGGCGTCGTACTCCATCGCGGCGATCTCGTTTCTGGTTCGGACGACGAAGTCGAGCAGGCCGTCGCCGATCGAGAACTCCTTGGCCGGCGAGAGGTCGCCGCTCTCCTCGTGGCGCTCCAGGGCCGTGTTCTTCGTGTACAGGAGCGTTCCCGTGTCGGCGGGGACGCCGCGTTCGGCCAAAATGAGCGCGTAGGCGGCCGCCTGGATCTTGTCGTGAAAGCGCGGTTCCCGCTTCGTGTTCTTCCCCGTCTTGAGCTCGACCGGCATCCCCCGGCGCAGGGCGTCCGCGCGCCCCTTGATCCCGAACGTGGGCGAGATCAGCGTGTACTCCGAGCGCCAGGCGTCCTCCTCGGTGAGCGTTCCCTGCGCCAGCCAGCCTTCGATCGCCGCGGCGTTCCGCCGCACTTCGTCGCGGACCTCGTCGGCGTCGCGGCCGAGCAGGCCGAGTTCGAGGCCCGCCTCGCCGACGCGCTCGTCGATCGCAGAGTCCAGGTCGCGGTCGCGCAGGAGGTCGCCGAACACCTCGTGGACGATCGTCCCCTTGACGACCGGATAGTTGAGCGGGATCCCCGAGAGCTTGTTCAGGTAGTACATCCGCGGGCACTGGACCCACGAGCGGATGTCCGTCACGTCGACGAGGAACCCGGGTTCGAGGACGACGCGCGAGTCGCCGGTCGTTCCGTAGGTCGTCTCGCCGCGGAACTCCGAGGGCTCGACGTCCGTCGCCAGCAGTTCCATTCCGGGCGCTGCGTACTCGGCCGTCTCGGTCCACTTGCCCCAGAGCGTGAGCCGGACGACGTCGCGGTCGACGCCCTCGGCCGACTCCTCGCCCGCGGCGTTCGCGGTACCGGAGCCGTCCGCCGTCCGCAGCGTCACCTCCGCGAGCGACCGCGTTCCGTAGGAGGTCTCGACCTCGCGCTCGTCGCCCACGTCGACGAGTCGACCGCGCAGTTGCACGTGGCGTACCTGCGGGTCGCGGGGTAAGACGCTATCGGTCGGCGGGAAACGGTAATAAGTCGGCCGACGGCGGCGGGACGTCCGCCCTGGTCCGCCGGCTACCGGCGCCCGCGTCCGGGGCCGGGGTTCGGCAGGAACTCCGCCCACCACCGCAGGAGGAACCAAAGCAGCGCGCTCCCGAGCGCGAGTCCACCGACGACGCCCGCAGCGACGATCGGCAGCGACCCGCCGGCCTGGAGCGCGATCAGTCCGCCGGAGGCCGCCACGAGCCCCACGAAGCCGAGCTTGAGCCGTCGGCTGGCGAGGTCGCGCTCGGCGTCGGACATACTGGGGCCGACCATCTCAGGTCGCCCCCACGGGCCGTTCGAGGATCGCCGTCGGCGCCATCACTGGAACCCGCGGCCGACGCCGTCTTCCTCCACGAGGTCGTCGAGGTCCTTCGAGAGCAGTTCCTCGGCGTCTTCGAACTCCTCCCGCAGTCGGTCGAGGCGGTCCGGTCGCCCGTCGAACTCGTAGTCCATCGGGCCGAACGCCGGGCTGTCGAGCGCGTCCATCACGTCCTCGAAGAAGTCCTTGGGGCCGGTCGGCGCCTCGGAGTGGACCTTCACCGTCTCTTCGAGGCGCTTTGCCATCGTCTCGGCGTGGTCTTCGTCCTCGGGCGGCGACTGGACGGCGAACCGCCCCGCCTCGCCGCGGTCCTGGGAGGGAAGCAGGGGTTCGAGGTCCTCGTCGATCCGCCGGGCGACGCGCCCGCCGACGCCGCGGAGTTCGGTCGGGTTCTTCGTGTACGTCTTCAGCGCGTACACGCCGGCGTCGGGGTGCCCGAGGTAGAGGTCCTCGCCGAGGCCGCCGCGGCGGTCGCCGGCGACCGCCCGCCAGCCGTCGGGGTCGACGTCGGCGTCGGTCACGTCCGCGAGGATGTCCTGCCAGTCTCTAACGCGCATACTGCGCCTTCGATCCCCCGCAGAAAGAGTATGACGATTACGGCTGGTGCGGTGGGTGTCGGGCCAATTCGCGACAGTTTATTGCCCAAAGCGACGGAACATACCAGCGATGGCGTCTACCAGCCACGACCCGAGCGAGGAACTGGCCACCGCGATCGGCCGGTACGTCCTGGGAGATATCTCACTCGGACGGGCGGCCGAGGAAGCGGGGCTCTCTCGCTGGGAGTTCGAGGAGGTGCTCCGTGACGCCGGCTTCGCCGCGCTGTACGGTCCTCGAACCGAAGAGCAGTTGCAGGCCGAACTCGACGTCGCGCACGATCTCGGAGAGTAGATGGGAGACCGATATCCGCCGCCCGTCCTTCTCGATGCGACCGTCGTCAGCAACTTTGCGAGCACGGACGCGATCGGTTTCCTCGTCGCGGTGCTCGGTTCGCCGCTCGTCACACCGGCAGTCCGGGAGGAGATCGAGCGCGGACAGAACCTCGGCCACGAGTATCTCGCGTCTGCTGTCGAGGCGTTCGACGACGAGGGAATCGGAGTCGCGGACCCACCGGACGGATCCGTCGAAAGAGGCGTACGAAACCGACTCGACGCCGGGGAGGCGGAAACCTTGCGTGCCGCGGCCGAGCGCGGCGGGACAATCGCGACAGACGATCTCGCTGCTCGCCGCCTGGCCGAGGAACTTTCGATTCCGGTAGTCGGATCGATCGGTCTCCTCGTCGTCGGCGTCGACCGGGGTGAGATTACTCGGGAGACGGCGGACGCCTGGCTCGAAACTTGGCGCGAGGAACGGGGATACTACGCGCCGGTAGAACGCATCGGCGACGTCCTCGACGGCGACGGATAGTACGCGGTTCTCCTGCCGCGTCGCGCTCTCACGGATCGACGCGCGCGAGCCACCGCGCCGGCGTGTCGAGTTCCTCGTCGGTCGGCAGATTCTCGGGGCGGTTCCAGACGGCCGCGGCGGCCGCGACGCCCCGCCGGTCGGCGACGGTCTCGAAGAACGACGCGCCGCGCTCGTACTGCCGGCGCTTCAGGCCGAGGCCGAGTAGGCGTCGCATCAGGCGCGTGAGCGGACTGCCGCCGCGCCGTCGGGCGTCCAGTTTCGCCCGGAGGTCGGCGTACTCCGCGTCGAAGGCGCGGTCCATCAACAGCTCGGCGTAGCCCTCGACGGCCGTCATCGCGACGTCCAGGTCGTGGAACGCCTCCCGGTCGAAGCCGCCGCTCGCGAGGGTTTCGAGGCCGTCTTCCAGCCGCGATTCGAGGTGTTCGGAGAGCCACGGCGCGGCGCCGAACTCCGCGGCGTGGGTGACCTCGTGGAAGGCGATCCAGCGGCGGAATCGCGGGTGGTCGACGTCGAGATCCGCCGCGGCCGCGACGATGTTTGGGTGGACGAAGTAGAGTCCGTGGGCCTCGTCGTCGCCCTCCGCGAGCAGGAGCGGGTCGTACTGGCCGAGAACGTGCGAGCCGAGAAACGAGAGGACGAGCGCCATCGACCCGGTGTTTACCACCCGGGTCGCGTTCGGGAACGCGACGCTCACCTCCGTCTCGACCGGCCGCATCACCCGGCGGAAGGTCGCGACGTTGGCGTCGATCCAGTGGTGGCGGTTCTGGACCTCGATCGTCTCCGGGACGTCGAAGTCGAGACCGCCGACCGAGCGGAGTCGCTCGCGGGCGTCGCGGACGTCCGCGGCGTAGCCCTCCCGCTCCGCGTCGGAGAGGTCGAGCCCGCCGGGGTCGGTCGCGCCCTTCGCGGCCGTCGCGACGGCGTCCCAGTCGATCCGGCCGCTGCCGTCGCCGTCGCCCGCGTTCGCGACCGCCCGCACGCTCCGAAAGAGGTCCATACCGATCCGAAGGGTCGGGCGCGCAAAACCCTTGTTCCGGTCGCCGAACGCATTCGTAATTATCTTTTAGTATGTATTTAATACCGAGTGACGCGTGTCGGTCCTATGGCACGAACATTCCGTGCGGCGGCGACGGTGACGGTGGAACGGGACATCGAGGACGTCTTCGCCTACCTCGCGGCGGTCACGACGATGGACGACTGGGTGAAGGGAGTCTCGGAGACCCGACACACGGACGGGACGCCGGGCGAAGTCGGGGCGACCTACGCGTACCGGTATCGGTCGGCCGGGACGACCCGATCGATGGAGATGACAGTCGAGGCGGTCGAGCGGCCCACCAGGCTCGTGATCGGCGTCCCCGAGGGCTCGCTGGCGTTCACGAGCGAGATCACGCTCGAGGCGATCGACGGGGGCACTCGCGTCACCAACGCCATCGACGCGACGGTCACGGGCCGCGGGCTCGCGCTGCTTACCGCCGTCGCGCCGCCGCTGGTCCGCTGGCTCGCGACGCGCGAGATGACGGGCGAACTCGAACAGCTGAAGTCGAACCTGGAGGACGAGGAGATCGCCGTCGCCGACGACCGCCGGCGGCGGGAGTCGACGGCCGCGGCCTGATCGTGATTACTCTCACCGTTTACCACCGAACGCCACACTCGGTGACAGCGTTCAGCGATAAGAGACGAGAGTAACCACTATGAGCATTCAAACGGCGCAGTTGTTCGGTCCCAGTTCCAGTTCCTCGCCCTCGTCGGGCTCCAGCTCGAAGACGCCGCGGTTCGCGTCGATGATCGCCCGGTAGTTCGCCGGCTGGTCGCCCCCGGCGTCGGCGGCGACCCGCTCGACGAACGCCTCGCGGTCGAGCGAGAACAGCTCCAGGTCCGCGCGGAGGTCGCCGAGCCGGCCGGCGACGACGTCGCCCGGACGTCCGACGGCGAACGTCCCGTCGGCGCCGACCGAGACGTGGCCGGGGAGCACCACCACGTCGTCGGCGAGGTCGCCGTAGCGCTCGTGGATCGTCTCGTAGAGCATCTCCGCGCCGGTCTCGGCGCCCTCCTCGCCGAGCTCCAGTTCGGTCCGGCCGACCGACTCGACGAAGAGCGCGTCCCCCGAGAGGAGGTACTCGCCGCCGACGAGGAGGCTCACGTGCTCGGTCGTGTGGCCGGGCGCCGCGCGGACCGCGACGTCGACGCTTCCGACCGAGAGCGTCTCGCCGTCGGAGATCGGATCGAAGTCGTACTTCAGATCGCGGGCGGTCGCGTCGGCGCTCAGGTAGTACGGGACCGAGAGCCGCTCGGCCAGGTCGCGGCCGCCCGAGAGGTGGTCCGCGTGGACGTGGGTGTCGAGGACGCCCGTAACCACGAGGCCGGCGTCGGCCGCGACGAGTTCGTGCTCGTGGTGCTGGCGCGTCGGGTCGACGACGAGCGCCTCCCGGGCCGCGGGATCGCCGACGACGTAGCCCAGACAGCCCTTCGCCCGGCGCTGGATCTGCGCGAGGCACAGGTCGTCGCCGGCCTCGATCTCGACGACGTCGTAGAGCTTGCTCCAGTCCACCATTCCGCCCTTGACGACGCTGACGTTCTCGTAGCCCCGCCTCGACAGCTCGAAGCCGAAGGCGGTCGACGCGAGGCCCCGGGCGCAAACGACCGCCACCGGCTGGCCGTCGACGACGGCCGCGACGTCGTCCCAGGTGAAGCCCGCGCCGAGGCCGTCGACGGGGTGGTAGGGGACGTTGACCGCGCCGGGGACGTGCCACGCCTCGAAGCTGTCGGGCGGCCGCGTGTCGACGACGGTGAGGGGCTCGTCGGCGTCGATCGCCCTCGCCAGGTCGTCGACGGTGCGCTGAGCGAGGAGGTCCGGCATACCAACCGATAGGCGCCGGCGGCGAATAAAGCTCGGTGCCGTGGCCGCGTGGCGGCTCCGCCGGCGAGTCGTCGCTCGGAGAGCGTCGAGTCGAGCGAGTTACTCCGCGTCGAGCCGGTTCTCCAGACGCCTGATGCGGATCGCGAGCGCGAGGACCGCGCCGAGGATCGTCAGCCCGACCGCCGCGGCCGCGGCGAGGTCGTGCGCGCGGACGCCGTGGTCGCCCGCGCTGACGAGCCGCGGCCCGAAGTAGGTGTGGTGGTAGTCGCCCACGATGGGGACGAAGTAATCGACCAGGTCGTTGAAGCCGAACCAGAGCGTGGCGGCGCTGACGGCCGGGACCGTGAACTCGGCGTACCGGTAGACCACGAGCGCCTGGATCCCCATCCCGAAGTGGCTGACGAGCAGGAACCAGTGGTACGGGTCGCCGGTGGCGAGCACGTCGTTGATCGCGAGCTGGACGAACACCACCCAGAAGCCGTACTTCAGGTTCCCGAGGAACGCCAGCGCGTGGATCCAGTCGCGGTTCCGCCCGACCTTCCACGAGACGAGGCTCGCGGCCATACACAGCGTCGCCAGCGGGCTGTCGGCCACGGCGGGCCAGATCACGAGCCGGCTGTTCATCAGCTGGAAGCGGTAGTGCCAGAAACCGAAGACGGTGCCGGCGAGATTGACGGCGACGATCACCCAGACGAGCCGGAGCGCCAGCTCTTCGAGCCGCTCGGGCAGCGGCGCCAGGTACGCCGGGAGGTCGTGGGCAGCCGATCGTGAAGTCATCGTGTGTGTCGCGGAGACTCGACCGCCACTACTGAGTCGGTCCGGTAAAGTGCGTCGACACCGTCGCGGATCGCATCGTCCGTCCCGGGGTCTTCGCGACGGCGGCGCGGCTCCGGATGCGGTTCTCCGTACTTCGAGCGCGGCGAGTCCGAAGCGTCGGAGCGCCGGATCGACTGACGCGAGTACGCGAGTGAAAGCAGCGAAGCCCGGTTAGATCTCGTCCTCGAAGTCTTCGAGGGCGTAGACCGTGTCGCTACCGCGGCGGTCGAGCGTCTCGTTGGCGAGCAGCCAGTAGACGACCGACAGCGCGCGTCGACCCTTGTTGTTCGTGGGAACGACGAGGTCGACGTTGCTCGTCTGGTTGTTTGAGTCGCACATCGCGATGACCGGGATGCCGACCGTGATGGCCTCCTTGACCGCCTGCGCGTCGCCGATCGGGTCGGTGACGACGACCACGTCGGGCTCGATGTAGCCGTCGTAGTCGGGGTTGGTGAGAGTGCCCGGGATGAAGCGGCCGGTGCGGGCGCGCGCGCCGACGGCGTCGGCGAACTTCGTCGCCGGGAAGCGGCCGTACTGGCGCGAGCTCGTGACCAGGATCTGCTCGGGGTCGTAGTTCGCGAGGAAGTCCGCGGCCGTCCGGATCCGCGAGTCGGTCTGGCTGACGTCCAGCACGTACAGCCCGTCGTCGCGGACGCGGTGGATGAACCGCTCTATGTCCTCGGTCTTCTGCTGGGTCCCGATGTGGACCCCCGCCGAGAGGTAGTCCTCGACGGGGATGAGGAGGTCCGCCTCCTCGTCGGGCATCACGTCCTCGTCGAACGTGGGCGCTGTCTCTGCCTCGTCCGCCTCGTCGGCGGCCGCGCTCTCGTCGGCGTCGGCCTCCGCGTCGGCGGTCTCGGCGACCGGTTCGGTCGGCTCGGCGTCGGCCTCGGTCGTCTCGACGTCCGCGTCGGCCGCGTCGGCCTCGGGCTCGTCGACGACTTCGACCGCGTCGTTGTCGTTGTCTGTCATACTGCGTCGTCCGCGATGCGGATGAGTTCGTTGAGTTTGGCGGTTCGCTCGCCGCCCACCGTGCCGGTCTTGATGAAGCCGGCGTCGGTGGCGACGGCGAGGTGTGCGATCGTGGTGTCTTCGGTCTCGCCCGACCGGTGGGAGACGACCGTCTCGTAGCCGTTCTCGCGCGCCAGTTCGATCGCGTCGAAGGCGTCCGAGAGCGTCCCGATCTGGTTGGGCTTGATGAGGATCGAGTTGGCCGCGCCGGCGTCGATGCCGTCCCGCAGACGGCCGACGTTCGTCACGAAGAGGTCGTCGCCGCAGATCAGCGTCCGGTCGCCGACCCTGTCGGTCAGCTCGGCGAAGCCCTCGTAGTCGTCCTCGTCGAGTGGGTCCTCGACGTAGACGAGGTCGTACTCCGCGACCATCTCGGCGACGTAGTCGACCTGTTCGGCGGTCGACTTCACCTCGTCGCCGTAGACGTAGCCGCCCGCGTCCTCGTCGTAGAGCTCGGCGGCGGCCATATCCAGGCCGAACCGGATCTCGAAGCCGAGTTCCGACTCCGTGTCGGAGACGGCCTCGTCGACGACCTCGAAGGCTTCGGCGTCGGAGATCGGCGGCGCCCACGCGCCCTCGTCGCCCTTCGCGGCGGGGACGCCCCGCTCGTCGAGGAGCTCGGAGATCCGCGCGTGGACGGCGGCGTTCGCGAACACCGCCTCGGAGACGCTCGGCGCGCCGACCGGCGCGGCGAGGAACTCCTGGATGTGGGTCGCCTCCTTGGCGTGCTCGCCGCCGCCGACGACGTTGCCGAGCGGCGTCGGGAACGACTCGCCGCGGAAGGTCCCGCCGAGGTGCTGGTACAGCGGCGCGCCGAGGACGTCGGCGCCGGCCTTCGCGGCGGCCATCGAGATGGCGACCGCGCTGTTGGCGCCGATCCCCGAGAAGTCGTCGGTGCCGTCTGCGGCGCGCAGTGCGGCGTCGACTTCCCGCTGATTGCCGGCGTGGGCGTCGCCGACCAGCCGGGGGATGGCGTGCTCGCGCGCTGCGGCGATAGCCTTCGCCGGATCGAGTTCGATGGCCTCGTACTCGCCAGTGGACGCCCCGCTGGGGGCGGCGGCGCGGCCGAAGCCGCCGGACTCGGTCAGGACGTCGGCCTCGACGGTGGGGTTGCCCCGGGAGTCGAGGACGCGACGGAGCGCGACGTTCGCGATCAGCGTCATCTCACTCGCCCTCCCGGTTCACCGTGAAGGGGAGAACACCGGCGTCGTACTCCTCGGCGGCGACCAGGATCGGTTCGGACTGGTCGGTGTCGACGAGCACGGGCGCCCCGTAGGACACCTGCAGGGCTCGCGCGCCGAGGATGCGGGCCTTCTCGTATCGGTTGTACTGGGTGCGTCCGCTCATCTTACTGGTAGGGGGCGACGACGTCGACGAGGTCCTTGTGCGAGACCATCATCCGCCGGCAGCAGTGGCGGTCGATCCCGAGATCGTCGAGCACCTCGGCCGGGTCTTCGTCTCCCTCGCGGGCGCGCTCCTTGAACTCGTCCCAGTGTTCGCCGATGACGTTACCGCACGTGAAACACCGGACGGGTATCATCATAGATGGATCACCTCAGCGGTAGGACTTCTGGTAGCGCGCTCGGGCGCCCGGTCCGCCCCACTTTTTGGGCTCGGACTGACGCACGTCGTTGACGAGCAGCGAACGGTCGAAGTCCATGTACGCGTCGCGGAGTTCGGCGTCGTTGAGGTGCTGCACCAGCCCGCGGGCGATCGCCGTCCGCGCGGCGTCGGCCTGCCCGGAGAAGCCGCCTCCGGAGACGCTGACGTCGATGTCGACCTGCGAGCGGAGGTCCTCGCCGGCGATGCGGAACGGCTCCAGCATCTTCAGGCGGGCCATCTCCGGCTCGACCAGTTCGACCGGCTGGGAATCGATGCGGACGCGGCCCTCGCCGTCGCGCACGGTGGCGCGGGCGATGGCCGTCTTCTTCTTACCGGATGTGTTCGTTACCATGTGACTTTCGCCCCCAGGTTCTCGGAGATCTCTCCGAGCGAGAGGAACTTGATGTTCGAGAGTCGATCGAGCGTGGTGCCCTCGATGGCGTCGCCGTCCTCGTCGAACGGATTGCCGACGTAGACGCGGACGTTCGAGAGCGCCTCGCGGCCGCGGTCCTTGTCCGTCGGGAGCATCCCGCGGACCGAGCGCTTGAACATCCCGTCCGGGCGCGTCGGGTAGTGCGGCCCCCGGTCGGAGCCGACGTTCGCGCGCTTGCGGTAGGTGGACATCACGTCCTCCTCGGAGCCGGTGATCACGGCGTCCTCGGCGTTGACGATCGCGACCGTCTCGCCGTCGAGGGCGCGCTGGGCGACCTCGCTGGCGACGCGGCCGACGATGCAGTTCCGCGCGTCGACGACGACGTCTGCGTCGAACTCTGCGAGGCTCATCGAATCACCCGGACGTTGCTTCCTTCGGGGTTCTCCTCGATGGCGCGTTCGAGCGCCACCGTGTCCCCGACCTGTTCGATCTTCTTTCGCGCGGACGACGAGAAGTCGACCGCGGCGACGGTTACGTTCTTCTGCAGCGCCCCGCTCCCCAGCACCTTGCCGGGGACGACGACGGTCTCGTCCTCGCGCGCGTACCGCTCGATGCGCCCGAGGTTGACCTCCGCGTGGGTGCGCCGTGGCTTCTCCAGGCGGTCTGCGACGTCCTGCCAGACATTGGCGCCGGACTCGCGGGAGACCGCCTTCAGCTCGGCGATGAGACTGTTGAGTCTCGGATTCGTCTTACTCATTGTCTACCTCCTGTGAAAAGATGGAGTGCGCCGCTCGACGGGTGCGTCGAGTCGAAAAGTGCAGGGAGCAGGATTTGAACCGCCGGGAGACGCACCGCGCCCCCCGAGGTTCAAATCTCCGTGCTGCACGCACAGCTCTCCCGTTCGGTCGAGCTGAGAAGTGCAGGGAGCAGGATTTGAACCTGCGGACCCCTATGGGACAGCGCCCTGAACGCTGCGCCGTTGGCCAGACTTGGCTATCCCTGCTCGCACTCCGATGTACTGCGTGTCCCTTCAAACCCCTTTCGGTCTGGCGACGCTCGACGCCGACGGGTTCGGCGACCGCTGCCGTCGCTTTCGGCGCGGCGGGCGTGCGTCGGGTGGTGGGTGAAGGGACAGACATCGTGCTGTTAAATCGCGACTTTCTCTTCGAGCTCGGCCGCGCGGTCGCCGATCGACTCGGCGGCGCGCAGGACCAGTTCCTCGACGTCGAACGAGCCGTCGGTCTCCACGTGGAAGACGAAGGCCTCGGGGACGTCCGTGACCTGGACCTCCTTCCCCGGATACCGGTTCGTGAGGTCGTTGTCGAAGGCGTCGGTGGGGACGAGGTCGCCGTCGGTGGCGCCCTCGTCGGCCGCGTGTTCTGCGGCCCCTTCCTCGATGACGCCCCGGAGGATCTGCGGCTCCTGGGACTCGAACTCGCCGGCGTCGCCGACGACCTCCACGCGCTGGAGGTGCCGGTATCCCACGGAGACGCCGCCCTGGTGTTTGGCGTGCTCCTTGCCGGTGTCGAGCACCGCGTCGGCTTCGAGTTCGAGCCGCTGATTCTCCTTCAGCTCGACGATCGGGACGTTCTCGTCGGCGGGCTGGACGAGGCTGTCCGAAGACTGGAGGTCCCCGGAGTACGCCGTCGCCGGCCCCTCGACGTCGAGCGAGAGGGTGACGACCTCACCCTCCTCGAAGTCGTCGATCGGCGTCGTCAGCGGCACGAGCCCCAGTCGGAGGCCGATCATCTCGTCGAACATCACAGAGGAGTTCTCGACGAACCGGACGGTGTCGATACTGAACGTGGGCACGTCGGCGATCATCGCCCGGCGGATGCCGTTGGCGACCGCCGGCGACGCGCCGCGCACCAGGAAGCGAGCCTCCCGGTCGCCGCGTTCGATGAACTCGACCTCGAAATCCTTCGTCATCTGTTATAGTCGGCTGTTTTTGGGCGCGCGGGTCCCGTCGTGCGGGATCGGCGTGACGTCTTCGATGCGACCGATCTCCAGGCCGGCGCGAGCCAGCGCGCGGATCGTCGCCTGGGCGCCGGGGCCGGGGCTCTTGTTGCCGTTGCCGCCGGGGCCGCGGACGCGGACGTGCAGGCCCTCGATGCCCGCCGCCTTGATCTCTTCTGCGACGGACTCGGCCATCTGCATCGCCGCGTACGGCGACGCCTCGTCGCGGTTCTGCTTCACCACGGCGCCGCCCGAGGACTTCACGATCGTCTCGGCGCCGGTCAGGTCCGTCACCGTGATGAGCGTGTTGTTGAACGACGCGTGGACGTGGGCGATTCCCCACTTGTCTCTCTCGGTCTCTGATTCGCTCATGAGTTACTCCTGTCCCTCCGCGCGTTCGGGGTGCAGTTCGTCCGCGAGCGGGCTCGTCTCGTCGAAGTCGATCGCGCCCTCCTCTGCGACCTCGACGGTCTTCGAGGGACGGGTGACGCGAGCGCCGTCGACGACGACGTGCCCGTGGACGATGAACTGTCGCGCCTGCTCGGGCGTGCTCGCGAGGCCCTGGCGGTACACGACGGTCTGGAGCCGACGCTCGAGGATGTCGGTGACGTCGAGTCCCAGGACGCGGCTGATGTCGTCCTCCTCTGAGAGGATGCCGTAGCGGCGGAGCCGGTCGAGGAACTCCGCGCCTGCCGCCTCGGCGGCCTCCAGGTCGCCCTGGGCCTCGCCGATGAGGCGCCGCGCCTCGCGTCGGTAGTTCCGGAGCTCGGACTGCGCGCGCCAGAGCTCCTCTTTGTTCTTCAGGCCGTAGCGTCCGAGCAGGTCGCCCTCCTGGGCGATGCGCTCGCCCTGGAACGGGTGGTTCGGGGTCTCGTAACGCTTGGTGTTGTTTCCGGTTGCCATCGGTTACTCTTCCTCGCCGCCCTCGGCGGCGGCCTCCTCTTCGGCCTCTTCTCTGATCTCCTCGACGTTGACGCCGATCGTCCCCTCGGTACGCCCGGTGGACTTCGTGCGCTGGCCGCGGACCTTCTGTCCGCGCTTGTGCCGGACGCCCTTGTAGGAGTCGATCATCTTCATACGGTTGATGTCGTGACGGCGCTTCTCTTCGAGGTCCGAGCCGGTGACGTGGGTGGTCTCGCCGGTGAAGAAGTCGCTTCGCCGGTTGGCCATCCACTCGGGGACGTAGTCGTCGATGTTCTCGACGACGTCGACGACGCTGTCGATGTCGTCCTCGTCGAGCAGACCGAACGTCGCGTGTCGGTCCACGTCCGCGGCCTCGGCAACGATGCGCGCCGTGCGCTTGCCGATACCTTTCATGTCGGTGAGACTCCGCTCTACCGTCTTCGTCCCGTCCAGATCGGTCTGGCCGATCCTGACGAAGTATCGGAGGTCTTCGTCCTCCTCGGGAGCGTCGTCCTGTGGTTCTTCTGCACTCATATCTTGCTGGATGTCCGGTGAGCGTTGCGGCGGGGATTCGAACCCCGGAGGCTTGACGCCACAGAGTTAGCAACCCTGCGCCTTGGGCCAGGCTTGGCTACCGCAACACACTCGGTCTGGTACTGTCGCCCTCTCGGACTCGGGAGCCGACCCCCCTACAGCGTATCGCAGTCGGAACAAGTCGGGATCGGTACTTAAACATCACGATAGGGTGGTCGGGTGCGAGCGGTCCGCATACCGCCACCAGCCGCCGGCTCCGCGTCGAATCCCGTCACGCTATGACGTGCCGGGTGTGCGCCCGCGAGGTATCCGCGCGGTCGATATATAGGCGTGGGCGTCCTACGCACGACCGTGACGACCGCCACCCGTACCGACGCGACGCCGGACCGCCCCGTCGCCCTCGACAGCGAGGCCGACCTCGACGAACTGCTCGCCGCCCACGACCGCGTGCTCGTGGACTTCTACACCGAGGGGTGTACGCTGTGTGCGAGCATCGAGCCCGTCGTCGGCAACGTCGCCCGCGCGCACGAGGACCTCGCGGTGGCGACGATCAATCCGCGCGACGACCCGCCGCTGATCGAGCGCTTCCGGATCACGAGCGCTCCGACGCTCGTGCTCTTCGAAGACGGCGAGGAGGTCGGCCGGCTCGCCGACGGCTTCCAGGGCGGCGACGCGATCGACGCGTTCCTCGACGACCCCCAGTAGCTCAGTCCGTCCCGGCGGACTGCACGCGCCGCTCGCGCACGTCCGCAATGACGGTCAGAAAGTTCTCGAAGACTCCCTTCGCGAGTTCGGTCTCGGCGTGTCGCTCCGGCGTCGCCGCCGCCAGCACGGCGTCGACCTTCTCGGCCGGGACGCCCTCCTCGCGCTTTCGATCCGTGACGGTGCGGACCGTCTCCAGATCGTACTCGGGGTGGAACTGCACGCCGAACGTCGGCCCCAGCGAGAACGCCTGGCACGACCGGTCGCTGCCGGCGAGTTCGACCGCGCCGGGGGGCAGTTCGACCACCTCGTCGGAGTGCGTCTCGAAGGCGACGAACTCGCCCGGGAAGCCGGCGAACAGCGGCGAGTCGTCGTAGCGCTCGATATACTGGTACCCGAGTTCGTAGTCGCCCATCGCCGCGACGCGCCCACCGAGCGCCCGCGCGAGGAACTGGTGGCCCCAGCAGACGCCGAGCATCGGCACGCCGAGTTCGTGGAGGTCCGTGACCAGCTCTTCGAGGGTGCTCATCCACGGCTCGTCGTCGTAGACCGACGTCTGCGAACCCGAGATGACGACGCCGTCGTAGGGCCACGAGCCGTCGGCGCCGGGCCACTCGGGGAAGTCGCGCTCGCTCACCTTGTACGTCGTGACGGGGGCGTCGAGTTCGCGTCGGAAGTTGCGCTCGGCGGGCGTCTCGCCCACCGAAGCGTCGAGCAGGGCGATGTCGGGTGCGCTCATACGCTCCGCTACGACGCGCGTCCGGTTTAATATTGTGTAGAATAGTCATATAGTCGCACAACCGAATCGGAGCGAGAATCGGAGCGAAAACGAGGTCGAGAGCGAGGCCGAGAACGGACGTAAAATATTCCGAGAACGAGAATGTCGGGCGGAGGCGCGTCGCGTCAGTGGGTGACCGCGGCGTCGATGTAGTCGTCGTTGACGACCCACTCGCCGTCCTCTCTGACCATATACTCGCCGTAGTACGGCACGCGGTTTGCGACGGTCTCGCGGAAGGTCTCCCTGATCTCGTCTCTGCTCATCTCGCCCATCGAGCGCAGGTCGTCGTTGCGGTTGAGACAGCCCTTGAGATAGCCCTCGTGGGTGACGCGGACCCGGTGACAGTTCGCACAGAAATGCGGGTTCTCGACGGGGTCGACGATCTCGACCATCCCGCCCTCGCCGTCGCCGTCCTCGCCGACGTAGTAGCGCCGGCGGTTGTGCATCTCCCGAGTCTCGACGCGGTCGGCCGTCTCTTCGAGCCAGTCGTGGACCCGCTGGATGTCGATGTTCCACTCGGGGTGGCCCGTCAGCTCCGGCATGTACTCGATGAGCTGAAGCTGGAGGCCGTCGTTCTCGGCGACGTGGTCGACCATCCCCTCGACGTATCCCGCAGTGTGCTCGAACACGACCATATTCAGTTTCACGGGGTCGAGCCCGGCATCGAGGGCGGCCTCGACGCCTTCGATCACCTTCTCGTAGGCGCCCGACTTGGTGATCTCCGCGAACGCCTCGGGGTCGATGGCGTCCTGAGAGACGTTGACGCGTTCGAGGCCCGCCTCCTTGAGCGCCTCGGCGCGACCGGGGAGGAACGAGCCGTTCGTCGTCATCGAGACCTCCATCGAGTCGGGCGTGCGCCGGATGATCTCTTCGAGGTCGCCGCGGAGCATCGGCTCGCCCCCGGTGAACTTCACCTTCTCGACGCCGAACTCCGAGACGACCTCGAGGAAGCGCACGACCTCGTCAGCGGTCATCTCGTCGTCCTGTGGGTCCATCGGGCCGCGAGTGTCGCCGAGCCCCTCGTTGTGACAGTAGACGCAGTCGAAGTTGCACCGGTCCGTCAGGGAGACGCGAACGCCCGACACCTCGCGCCCGAAGTCGTCTTCGAGCATCGTCGGACACTTCGTGGGGACGCTCATAAATTCGCCGTCGTCCGCGGGGTGTGCGTAACGTGTCGTGGTTACATATTCCCCGTCCGTAGCCGATCGAGCCGATGCCCGACGGACACAACGCTTATCGGCCGCTCCGCCCGACGACGGGGTATGAACGTCGATGCCGTCCGGGACCGACTCGCCTCGGTCTCGGATCCCGACCTCGGCGACGATATCGTTTCACTCGGCCTTGTGAACGCCGTCGACGTCGACGACGACGCCGGCGTCGTGCGGATCTCGCTGGCGCTCGGCGCCCCGTACTCGCCGACGGAGACGCAGATCGCCCGCGACGTCCGCGAGGCGCTCTCGGACACCGACTACGAGGTCGACCTCTCTGCGAGCATCGCCTCGGACGTCGCGGCCGACGAGGACGTCCTCCCCGGCGTGGAGAACATCATCGCCGTCGCCTCGGGGAAGGGCGGCGTCGGCAAGTCCACCGTCGCGGTGAACCTCGCGGCCGGGCTCTCGAAGCTCGGCGCGGACGTCGGGCTGTTCGACGCCGACGTCTACGGCCCGAACGTCCCGCGGATGGTCGCCGCCGACGAGGCGCCCCGCGCGACCGGCGACGACACCATCGTCCCCCCGGAGCGCTACGGGATGAAGCTGATGTCGATGGCCTTCCTCGTCGGCGACGACGACCCGGTGATCTGGCGCGGCCCGATGGTCCACCAGCTCCTCACCCAGCTCGTCGAGGACGTCCAGTGGGGCGAGCTCGACTACCTCGTCTTGGACCTCCCGCCGGGCACCGGCGACACGCAGCTGACCGTCCTCCAGACCCTCCCCCTGACGGGCGCCGTGATCGTCACGACACCCCAGGACGTCGCCGTCGACGACGCCCGCAAGGGCCTGGAGATGTTCGGCAAGCACGACACCAACGTCCTCGGGATCGTCGAGAACATGTCGACGTTCCGGTGTCCCGACTGCGGGTCGACCCACGACATCTTCGGGACGGGCGGCGGCGAGGCCTTCGCCGCGGAGCACGAACTGCCGTTCCTGGGCGCGCTCCCGCTGGACCCCGCGGTCCGGACAGGCGGCGACGGCGGCGAGCCGGTCGTCCTGGAGGACGGCGAGACCGCCGACGCGTTCCGGGTGATGACCGAGAACGTGGCCGATATGACCGGCGTGGTGCGGCGGCGCGAGGCGTCCCGGCGGAGTCGCTGACGGTCCGCGACGGCGGCCGAGACGGCAACCGCGGATGCGACGGTTTTTGCCCGCCGAACCGGTACGGGGAGTGTGGACGCCGAACAGGACTCCCTCGCGAACCCGTTCAGCATGGACGCCGACTGCCGGAACTGCGATAGCCTCTGTGAGGCCCGGTCGAACGTCGTCCACGGCTACGGCGACGTCGGCGCGGAGTTCCTCTTCGTGGCCGAGCGCCCCCACGCCGGCGCGGACCGGACCGGCGTCCCCTTCACGGGCGATGCGGCCGGTCGGCGCCTCCAGTCGATCCTCGGCGAACTCGGCTTCGCCCGTTCGGAACCCGACAGCGAGGAGCCGGACCTCCAGAACGTTTTTCTCACGTATCTCACGCGCTGTCGCCACCCCGAGCGCGCGCCAACCGACGAGGAAGTCCGCACCTGCGAGCCCTACCTCAACGCCGAGGTGCGGATGATCAACCCCGAGATCATCGTCCCGATCGGCCAGCGCGTCCTCGACGCGCTCGCGACGGACTACACGACGAACCGCCCCGGCGATATCGACGCCCGAGAGGCGCACGCGACGACGATCCGCGGCCGGGGCTTCGAGCTGGTGCCGATGGTCGATCTGGAGTCCCAGACCGACGCCCAGACCGAGGCGTTCGTCGAGCATCTGCTGGAGAACGTCTTCTCTCGCGACTACCGGCAGACGAAGGGGCGTCGCGGCCGATAGCACGTCGGGAGCGGCGTCGGCCGCGGAGCGTCGGGTTCAAGACCGCCGGCGGCCGAGACGCGAGTATGACCGTCGTCGCCGTCCTGGCCGACCCGCCGCGACCCGGACTCGCACTGCCGCGGCTCGCGGAGACGAGCCCGCTCTCGGAGTCCGAGACCGCCGCGCTCGCCGAAGCGATGCTCAAGGACACGCTCCAGGCCGTCGAGCGCTCCGGGGGCGACCTGCTCGTGAACTACCGACCCGACGACCTGCTTCCCGAGTCCCACGTCGACCCCGAGGAGCCGGCCGAGGCGGCGGTCCGCGGCGTCGCCGAGGACGCGCTCGACGACCCCGGGGAGGCGCGCTTCGAGGTGCAGGTCGGCTCGTCGCTGTCGGCGCGCGCCGGCAACACGCTCACCCACCTCCTCCGAGAGGAGGGGGTCCAGTCGGCGGCGGTCGTCCGCGGCGACGCCCCGTTCCTGCTCCGCTCGACGATCGACTCGGCGGCGATGAAGCTCCGCTCCAACGCGGTCGTGCTGGGACCGTCGACCGACGGGCGCGTGTACTTCGCGGGCTTCCGCGAGCCGGTCGACTTCGAGGGGGCCTTCGCGGCGCCCGAGGCCGAGACGCTCGTCGACCGCGCGAACGACGCCGACCGCGACGTCGGCTTCATCGAGATGCAGCCGACCGTCAGGACCGGTGCCGACCTCGCGACGGTCGTTCCGATGATCCGCTCGCGCTGGCAGGCCGAACGGGTCGTGCCCGCCCACACCGCGGAGTTCGTCGTCGAGAAAGGACTGGCCGCGGTCGAAGGCGACGACGGCGACCTGGAGCTCATCCGGGAGTGACCGCGTAGTCGTCCGTGACCGACAACTCTTAGACGCGCCGTCGGAAAAGGTCGACTGTGGTGGGATGGCAGAGCGGACTATTGCGCCTGCCTTGAGAGCAGGTGGCCGTCAGGCCTCCTGGGTTCAAATCCCAGTCCCACCGTCTTCTGCGAGCGTACCCGTGCCGGAGTTTCGTCTCCGCCACCCCGCTGAGCGAGCGAAGCGGCCACCTGGGATTTGAATCAGGGAGCGCACATCCACGTCGCCGACGGCGGATGCGTAACGGCTTTGGCGCGGCCTCCCAACACGCGGGTATGGACTGGCCACACGACCCCGACGGCGAGGAGGGCTCCGAGGGACGGCGCAAGTACGGCCACGCCGTGATCGCGAAGAAGGTCGACGAGGAATCGGACTTCCCGCTCGACCGCGACGAGTTCGTCGAGGAGTACGGTGACGACCCGGTCCGACTGGACTACGACCGCGTCGTCTCGCTGCGGGAGATCTTCGAGGGCGTCGAACAGTCCGAGTTCGAGGACTTCGTCGACTTCCACAAGGCGGTGGGAAGGGCGATGCGCGAGAACGGCTACTGGTTCTACGAGGGCGCGGATCAGTTCGTCGACGGCGAGGCGTAAGGCGAGAGAAGCGATCCCCCGATTTTCGGTTCGGATCGGTTTTCCGCTACCGGCGACCGAAGAGCCGCTGCCAGAGCGACCGCTTGCGCTTGCGCTCGGCCAGAAGGACGGAGCACTCGACGTCGTCGAGGACGTCGAGGACGAGCGTCCCCCGCACGATCCGCGACAGGAGCCCGCGTTCGGTCGCGCCAACGACGAGCATCGTCGCGTCGCGGGCGTGGCGCTCGATCGCCGCCTCGACGTCGCCGGTCTCCACGATGAGTTCGGCGTCGCCGAGGCCGTTGTCCTCGGCCCACGTTTCGAGGAACGCCCGCCCCTCGCCTTCGTCGTCCGCGACGTGGAGGAGCGATACCTCGGCGTCGTACTCGCGGCCGAGCGCGTCGGCGATCCGCGCGGACAGTTCCGAGTCGGGACCGCCCGCGGTGGGCAGCAGGATCCGCGAGGGGTCGAACCCGCGGTCCTTCATCACGAGGAAGTCACACGGCAGCGACGACGCGAGCTCGTCGATCGCCCCTTCGGCGCGACCCGGGGCGCCGTGGGAGCCCGGCCCCCAGCCCATCACCGTCAGGTCGGCGTCGTAGGTCTTCGCGGCGTCGAAGACGCCCTGGAAGCTCTGGTGGGAGAGGACCGTGTGGGTCTCGACCGGGACCCCGAACTCCTCGGCGTCCTCTCGGGCCCGTTCGAGGAGTTCGTGGGACTCGGAGAGGTCCATCTCCTCGCGGGCGAACTCCAGGGCCGTCTGGTCGGGCACCTGCTCGATGTGGACGGCCACGAGCGTGCCGTCCCGCTGTTTCGCGACGGTACTGGCGAGCGAGATGAGGTCCGTCTCGTGGGCGGGGTTCGCGAGCGGCACCAGCACGCGGTAGTCGCCGCCGTCGGGCTGAACCGACGACGCGGCCGAGACCGCGGCGTCGGGCATCTCGTCGGAGCGGCTGAGGACGTACTGCCCGAGGATGCCCTGTTTCGTCGCCCGCGAGCGAGCGTACGCGAGGTACCAGACGACGGCCGCGGCGGCGATGCCGAACGAGAGCAGCCGCGCGTCGGGCTCGACGTACGCCAGGAGGGCGAAGGAGAGCACGGTTCCGACGACCGGGAGCAGCGGGAACAGCGGCACCGTGAACTCCGGCTGGTACTCCTCGGGATCCACATAGCGCATCGTGATGAGCGCAATGTTCAGCAGGCCGTAGATGATGAGGTGGAGCCCCGAGGCCGCACCCGAGAGCAGGCCGATATCGCCGAGCAGAATGAACACGAGAATGAGCCCGCCGGTGATGCCGATCGAGCGGTACGGCGTCCCGAAGCGGGGGTGGATCTCGTTCAGCGCCGGCGTGACGATCCGATCGCGACCCATCGCGAAGTTGATGCGCGAGGAGGCGAGGATCGACGCGTTCGCGCTGGAGGCGGTCGCGAGCAGTCCGCCGAGCAGGAGCGCACCGGCCATCGCCGTGCCCTGCACTCGCCGGCCGACCTCGACGACCGCGATCGGTTGGGTCTCGCCCGGCGCGACGTTCGTGACGAGGTCCGCGATGAACCCCTGAGGGACGGCCGCGCTCATCACGAGGAGCACCAGCGCGTAGATCGCCGTCACGAGGACGACGCTTCCGATGACCGCCCGCGGGAGGTTCTTGCCGGGGTCCTGGATCTCCTCGGCGACGCTCGTGATCTGGACGAAGCCCAGGTACGAGACGAAGATGAACCCGGTCGTGCCGAGCGTCTCCCCCACCGTACTGGGGTCGGGGAGGTTCGCCAGATCGGCCTGGAACGTCCCGAGCAGCGTGAACACGGCGAGGATGCCGACGAGCAGGATGACGATGGCGTTCTGGAGGCGGCCGGTCTCCTTCGCGCCGACGTAGTTGACGAACACGAAGAACGCGCCGCCGACGACGGCCGCGAGCGTCACCGCGTCGAGGCCGACGGGACCGATCCCGATCCGGCCGCTGACGCCGAAGATCCGGGAGATGTAGCGGCCGAAGCCGACCATATAGAACGCGCTGGCGAACGCCAGCCCGAGCCAGTTCGCCCAGCCCGCGACCGAGCCCAAGAGCGGGCCGAGCGCGTGGTTGACGTAGTAGTACGCCCCGCCGGACCGGGGCATCGCCGTGCCGAGTTCGCTGGCCGACAGCGCCGTGAACATCGCGATGACGCCGCCGAGCACGAACGCGACCGCGGCGAAGGAGCCGGCTCGGAGGACCGCGTCGCCGGGGAGGACGAAGATCCCCGCGCCGATCATCGTCCCGACGCCGATGGTGAGCGCGGCGAGCGGGCCGAGGTCCTTCGCGAGCTCTTCCTCCTGGCCGCTCACGCGCCGTCACCTCCGGGCGGGTCGCCCTTCCCGTCGGGCGACTCGTCCGTCGGTTCGTCGGGAGAGTCGGCCGCCGATTCGGAAGCCGATTCCGGCTCCGATTCCGATTCCGATTCCGGCTCCGCCTCCGCCTCGGGGAACACGACCACGGGGAGGTCGCTCCCGGTGGTGAGCGCCTCGCGGACGTCGCCGCTGAAGAGGTCCCACCACGACCGGCCGCCGCGGGGCGAGAACACGATCGCGGTCGCGTCGATCTCGTGTGCGGCCGCGACGATCGCCTCGGCGACGTCGGTGCCGTAGCGCAGTTCGGTCTCGACCGCGACGTCGGCCGCGTCGGCCGCCTCGCGCGCGCGGTCGAAGATCTCCTCGGCGGCCTCCTCGCGGGCTTCGAGCGGCGCCTTGTCCGGCGCGCCGCCGGCCTTCTCGATCACGTGGAGGACTGTCGCCCGGCCGCCGGCCGCCCGCACGTACGGGAGGGTCGAAGCGAGCGTTCGGTCGGCGTCGTCCTCGTTGGCGACGGGAAACAGCGGGCGGGCGAACAAGGGGTCGACCTCACTCATTCGCGTGCGGTGTCGGAGATCGGTTTCGCGAGGGCTGACCGCGGCGACGACGTCCGTCGACGGTCCGTGCCGCGTGTGCGGTTCGCCGATCGGGACGCGCGACCGACAGAGAGACGCCGTCGGTCCGGTGTTCACTCATACACCCCGCATACGGCGCCGTCCCGTATAGGGGTTCCCACTGCGAACGACGGCGTGCGACGCTCTCCCGGGGTTCAGATCGCCGTCACCCACGCCCGGTAGCCGTCGTCGCGACCGTAGACCTCCAGGAACACGCGGTCGGCGAACGCCGCCAGGCGGTTGGCGTCGGAGCGGGCCGTGATCCGGACGTTCGTCCCCTCGGCCTCCTCGGGCGACTCCAGCTGGTCGATCCGAAAGGCGGGGAAGTCGTCGACGAGGTCGTTCAGGGCCGTCAGTTCCTCGTCGTCGACGTCGAGGTTGAAGGTACTCTCGGCGAACTGGACCCACGGCGCGGGCGAGTCCTCGCCGTCGATCTCGGGGTCGTGGTCGGCCTCCAGCGTCAGGAACGCGCTCGCCCGCGTCCGGTGGGCGGCGATGGCGTCGGCGAACAGTTTCCTCCGCTCGCGGGGGTCGTCGGCGTCGAAGCGACTCATAGGCGAGCACACGCGTCCGGTCCCCAAATCGGCACCGACTAGGACGCGACGGGAGCGTCCGTGCGACGTGATATGACGGCGCATACGCTCGGACGCGTTTCTTCAACGTTATACGGGCGGGTCCAATCTTGGCAGGTATGGGTAAGCACATCCTGCTTCTGGGCCCGCCGGGGGCCGGCAAGGGCACGCAGTCGAAGCGCCTCGCCGAGGAGTTCGACCTCGAACACGTGACGACCGGCGACGCGCTCCGGTCCAACAAGGGGATGGACATCAGCGACATGGACACCGAGTACGACACGCCGGGCGAGTACATGGACGCCGGCGAACTCGTCCCCGACGAGGTCGTCAACGCCATCGTCGAGGAGGCGCTCACGAGCGCCGACGGCTACGTCCTCGACGGCTACCCACGGAACCTCGAACAGGCGGAGTTCCTCACCGACATCACGGACTTAGACGCCGTGATCTACCTCTCGGTCGACGACGAGGAGCTCGTCGACCGCCTGACCGGCCGCCGGGTCTGTCCGGACTGCGGCGCGAGCTACCACGTCGAGTTCGCTCCGCCGGAGGAAGAAGGCGTCTGCGACGAGTGCGGCGCCGACCTCGAACAGCGCGACGACGACACCGAAGAGACCGTCCGCGAGCGCCTCCGCGTCTACGAGGAGAACACCGCGCCGGTCGTCGAGCACTACCGCGAGGAGGGCGTCCTCGTCGAGGTCGACGGCGAGGGCTCGCCGGACGAGGTCTTCGAGGCGCTCGTCGACGTCGTCGACGCGTAATCTCCCGTCGAGGGCCGAGGACCGAGGACCGTTCTCGAAGCGTCGAGCCGCGAGCGGCGCGTCCCGACGCGCGCAGAGTAAAAGGTTCATAACCGATGGGGCGGTACGCGTAGGTAGATGCCACGAATCGAATCGAAGGTCCGCACGCTCGTCTCCGACGACGACGAGATGCGTGCGGCCGTCGAGACGGTCTTAGAGCGGGCCGACGACGGCGAGGTCAAATGGCTCGACGTGAAGGGCGACATCTCCTCGGGCCAGTGGGGCCGCCTCATCGAGAAGGGAGTCCTCGTCGAGGGCGAGGAGGGGTTCGAGCTGGCCGACGCCGACGCGACGCGCGAGGGCCTCGAACCCGCCTCCGCCTCGGCGTCGGCGACCTCGTCCGGGAGCAGTAGCGACGACGACTCGTCGTGGTCGACCTACGACAAGGGCGCGGCGGTCGTCACGCTCGGGCTCTTCGTCGGCTACTCCTGGAAGCCGCTCCGGGACGTCATCGGCACCGTGATGGACGTCCCGCTGAGCCCGCTTCAGGAGCTCCTGCCGTTCTACGCTGTCGTGATGGTGCTCGCGCTCGCGACCGGCCTGTACTCGACGCTGTTGCAGGCGAACCTGATGGACACCGAGAAGATGGCGCAGTACCAGGAGAAGATGAAGGAGATCCAGGAGCGCCGGAAAGAGGCCAAAGAGGCCGGCGACGACGAGGCGCTGGACGCCATCCAGGAAGAGCAGATGGACGCGATGGGCGACCAGCTCGGGATGTTCAAAGAGCAGTTCCGGCCGATGGTGTGGATCATGTTCCTCACCATCCCGGTGTTCCTCTGGATGTACTGGACCATCGGCGTCGGCGGCAACGCCACCGCTCACCACGACTTGGAGCCGCTCGTGCTCCCCCTGCGCGGGCAGGTCGCCTGGACCGAGTCCGTCATCGGGCCGATCCAGGCGTGGATCGTCTGGTACTTCCTCTGCTCGATGGGCTTCACCCAGATCATCCGCAAGAGCCTCAACATCGACATCTCGCCGACGAGCGCCTGAGACGACCGAAGCGGCCTGCCCCTCCCGCCAGTCGGGCGCAAAGACAACCTCTTTTACGCGCCTTCTCCCAGCATAGGTATGTTGCTAACCGTCTCCGGCCCTCCGGGCGCCGGCAAGAGCACGACCGTCACGGCGCTCGCGGAGGCCTTCGATCTGGAGCACGTGAGCGGCGGCGACATCTTCCGCGAACTCGCCGCCGAGCGCGGGATGACCGCCGTGGAGTTCAATCAGCTCGCCGAGGACGACGACCAGATTGACCGCGACCTCGACCGCCGCCTGCGGACGATCGCCCTCGAACGCGACGACGTCCTGCTCGAATCGCGCCTCGCGGGGTGGCTCGCCGGCGACGCCGCCGACCTCCGCCTGTGGCTCGACGCCCCGATCGAGGTCCGCGCCGCGCGGATCGCCGAGCGCGAGGGCAAGTCCGCCGAGCAGGCGCTCGAAGAGACCCGCACCCGCGAGGACAGCGAGGCCCTCCGCTACCGGGAGTACTACGGCATCGACATCTCGGACCTCTCGATCTACGACATCGCGCTGAACACCGCCCGCTGGAGCCAGGAGGACGTCCCGGAGATCCTGACGACGGCGGTCGCGGCGTACGACCACGGCGACGACGAGGGGAAGTACGCCGTCGAGGGCGTCAGCTACGACTTCTGAGCAGAACGGGATGACAGACCAATGACTGAACTTCGCGCGCCTCCGGCGGACCGCACCGTCGAGGAACTGCTGTCCTTCGGCGTCGTGAACCTCGACAAGCCCGCCGGCCCGTCGGCCCACCAGGTGTCGGCGTGGGCGCGGGACGCCGCCGGCGTCGACCGCGCCGCCCACGCCGGGACGCTCGACCCGAAGGTGACCGGCTGTCTGCCGATCCTCCTGGGCGATGCGACCCGCCTCGCGCCGGTGTTCCTGGAGGGCGCGAAGGAGTACGTCGCCGTCCTGGAACTCCACGGGCCCGCGCCCGGCGACCTGGAGGCCGTCGCCGCGGAGTTCGAAGGCGAGATCTACCAGAAGCCGCCGCGCAAGAGCGCCGTCGCGCGCCGCCTCCGGACGCGAGAGATCTACGACCTCGACGTCCTGGAGGTCGAAGAGCGGCGGGCGCTCCTCCGGATCCGCTGTGAGAGCGGTACCTACATCCGGAAGCTCTGCCACGACCTGGGCCTCGCGGCGGGGACCGGCGCGCATATGGGCGACCTCAGGCGGACCGCGACCGATCCGTTCGACGACCGGGACCTCGTCTCGACCGCCGATCTGACCGACGCGCTCGCGTTCGCCGAGGAGGGCGACGAAGAGCCACTCAGAGCCGTCGTCGCGCCCGCGGAGCGGGCGCTGTCGCACCTCCCGCGGCTGACCGTCGCCGTCTCGGCGGCCGAACAGATCGCGGAGGGCGCGCCGGTGTACGCGCCGGGCGTCGTCGACGCCGACTCGGACCTCGACGCAGTGGGGCAAAGCGACGAGGCGCCCCTCGTGGCCTGCTTCACCCCCGACGACGCCGCGGTGTGTCTGGGGCGGCTCGTCGGCGACCCCGACGCCGAGCGCGGCGAGGTCGTCGCGCTCGAACGCGTGCTGGTCTGACACCCGCTCTGTCGGGCGCTCGACTGTGCTATCGACTGGCGGCCCGCGCGGCGAAACGAAGGACTTAACGGTTGCAGTTGCCTCCTTCCGAATGCACCCTGGGACCGTGGGGTAGTGGTATCCTCTGCCGATGGGGTCGGTAGGACCTGAGTTCGACTCTCAGCGGTCCCACTTCCAACCCTCCGTGGATTCACCGTCGGAAGCGATACGAGCGAGTCTTAGGCGGGTGGTGACGTCGCGTCACCAGGCTTCACACTATCTACTGTCAGGCACTAGCGCGTCGTGAGTTCCGCGAGCAACGAGCGTGCGGATCCCGACGCGCCGTCGGTCGAACGGGCCGTGTGGAGTCGCTGCTCATGACGCTTCAGAACGGAGAGCACGGTCACGAAGTCCGAATGGAGAGGCGGAACAGTGTCTACGGAGGCGAGTGCCGTCCACCGGACGAAGACTCCGAATTCGATACCACCGAATACGGCGATTGCAGGATATTCGCCGGCTCTAGTGGCGGAATTCTTCACAGACGTGTGTGCGACGGTGGGGTCCGTCGACCCAAAACGACCTCCAGGAGACGCCGGGACGAGTGGTCCCGTCTCACGAAGAGGGAGTGATACTGTCGGACGGAACTGCGTGAAACGTCTCGGCACCACGGTGACGCTACTATTCACATCGTTCTGTCCGATAGTGTTAGCCCAAGACGAGTGCAATAACGGCTCCGAGCAGGAGGATCGCCCCCAGCAGTAACGATGCATAGAACATAAATCTGTCACTTCCTTCCATCGTCCCGGTATACCAGTCTCGGCAACTTATATCTCAGTCGTTACTTCGACACAGCTACTTCACCGTCACAGGCGTTGGTGAGGCGGATCGACGTCATCTGCGTCCGTCGCCGGCGGTCCGATCCTCTCGATCGGCTCGCACCATCGGACGGTTTCTCTCGTCGGCGCCCGATGGGAGCCGAGGAGTTCACTAACTTCCGTCCGAACGCATCACGAACGCAGGCCGTCGGCCGGCGTCGGGAGGGAGATCGGGGCCGCGTCCGTGCCGGCGGCGAGCAGGGCGCGCACGATCAAGCAGGCGGCAAACGCGATCGTCCCGAGTTTGCCGCCGAACCCGACGAAGACGGTGCTGGTGGCGGCAACGAGCAGGCCACAGAGCGCGCCCGTGACGGTCATCGTCCACTCATCAGGGACTCGCGCCGGTTGGGCCATCCCCGCGAAGGACGCACAGAAGACGACCGCAGCGAGGCCCTCGCCCGCGGGCAACAGCGGCGGACAGACGAGGCCGCCGACGAGGCCGACGAGCGCGGACGCCTGGACGGGCCCGTGACCCAGGTGGACCGAGCTGACGTACGTCATACCCGCCGCGGCCGCGCCGGCGAACACGTACCCGATCGCGGTCGAGAGCGGAACGGCACCCCCGGCGCTGCCGCTGGCGCCGGTCGCCGCGGCGAGCGCGACGCACCCGACGAACGCGGTGGTCCCGAGTTTGCCGCCGAAGCCGTCGAAGGCCCGGTCAGCGGCGACGAATACCATCCCGGCGACGACCCCCGCAGCCGTCACGGTCGTCACGTCCGCGAACAGTACCGGCGAGGCCATCCCGACGAACGTCCCGCAGTAGACGGCCGCACCGTACGACGGGACCAGGCGGTCAGCGAGGAGCCCGATCAGCGCCGCGGCGACGATGACGCTCAGCCCGACGTCGACCGCTAGGACGCGAGTGAGGGGCGCACCGGCCGCCACCGCGAGCACCGTCGCCGCGTCGGTCCGATCGAGCGTCTCCGGCTCCTCGGTCCCGCGGCGGAGGACCGAGTCCGCTTCCAGGCCCGCGACGTAGCCGATGCAGGTGATAGCCAGGAGGGCCGCGACCCACGGGAGGGCGGCCGGAATCGACGCGGTGGATCCGGTGACTCCGAAGGCGGCTGCGACGAGCAATGCTGCGGGTGCGATGCTGAGCGGGAGGAGTCCGATTCCTCGGACGGCGGTTCGCATACGGGTCTACATATTCCCGGACACCGGGTGTGTCCTCCCCGTAATGTCGTGCCCCTTTATATACTGCCGGGTGCCGGACGGCGGCTCGATGCCGGTGAACGGTCGTCCGGCGCGGCGGGGGAGTGCAGTATCGCGATCGTGATACTGTCGGACAGAAGTCGGTGAACCATCACGTGCCCCGTGGTACCGATCAGAGTCACATAGTCCTGTCCGACAGTGTGAGGCTCGGGAACGCCCTGCCTCGCGACCGTCAGCCCTGGGAGACAGATCCGGGTTGGATAAAACGCCGCAAAGTTCGGGGTAACTCTCGGGCGAGTCGGCGACGTAGGCTGGGTCGGTGACGACCGACGATGAGTGATGCGGAACACGCTGTCGAACCGCGGGAGAGCGTCTGCCCGTTCTGCGGTGTCGGGTGTAGTCTCTCCTACGTTGCACAGAGCGGGAAATCGACCGGTGTCGAAGGGCCAATCAATACGAAGGGAGAGATCTGTCCCAAGGGCGCGGCCGCGTTCGACGTGGTCGAGCACGACGACCGACTCACGGAACCGCTGCTCCGCGATGGCGACGGCTTCGCCCCGGTGTCGTGGGAGGAGGCCCTGGGGCGGATCGAGGACCGACTCGGCACGATCGTGTCGGCGCACGGCCCCGACGCCGTCGGCTTCTTCGCGTCTTCGAACTGTACCAACGAGGAGAACTACGTACTCCAGAAGCTGGCGCGGGTCCTCGGGACCAACAACGTCGACAACTGCGCGCGGTTGTGCCACTCCTCGACCGTCGCCGCGATGCAGGACCGGTTCGGGGCGGGCGCGATGACGAATTCCCTCTCGGACCTCGGAGAGGCCGACGCGTTCCTCGTGACGGGGGCCAACCCGGCCGAGCAACACCCGGTCGCGTTCCGGTCGTACCTCCTCCCCGCCGTCCGCGACGGCGCGACGCTGATCCACATCGATCCGCGGGCCAACGACACCACCGACGCCGCGGACGTCCACCTGCCGGTCCGGCCGGGGCACGACATTCCGCTGCTCAACGCGATGGCCGCGGTGATCGTCGAGGAGGGGCTCGTCGACGAGGGATTCGTCGATCGGCGGACGACCGGTGTCGAGGACCTCCGGACCTTCCTGGACGAAGTCGACGTCGCCGAGAACGCCGACCTCGCGGGCGTCGACGAGAGCGATCTGCGCGAAGCGGCGCGGGCCTACGGCGAGGCGGACCGCGCCGCGGCCTTCACCGGGATGGGCATAAGTCAGCACCGCTGCGGGACGCAGAACGTCCACGCGCTCGTGAACCTCGCGCTCCTGACGGGCAACGTCGGGCGCCGCGGGACCGGCGTCAATCCGCTCCGGGGACAGAACAACGTCCAGGGCGCCTCCGACGTGGGGACGCTCCCGAGCGTCCTCCCGGGCTACCGCGACGTGACCGACCCCGAGGACCGACAGGCGATCGCCGACGAGTGGGGCGTCGAACCCCCGGCCGAACCCGGGCTCACGGAGGTGGAGATGACACACGCCTTCGGCGACGAGATCCGTGGGGCCGTCGTGCTGGGCGAGAACCCGGCGCTCACGGAACCCGACGGCAACAGCGTGGGCGCGAAGTTCGAGGAGCTGGACTTCCTCGTCGTCATCGACCTATTCGAAACCGAGACGGCGCAGTACGCGGACGTGGTCCTGCCGGGTAGTGCGTGGGCCGAGAAGAGTGGCACCGTCACTAACACCGATCGGCAGGTCCTCCGGATGCGCCCGATGACCGACCCGCCGGGGGAGGCTCGCCGCGACCTCAACATCGTCACCGCTCTCGGCGAGCGCCTGACCGACCGCTCGTTCCGCACTGCTCCCGAGGCCGTTTTCGACGAACTGACGCGCGTCTCGCCGATCCACGGTGGGATGTCGTACGCCGGCGTCGAAGAGGGCGGCCAGCGCTGGCCTTTCCCCGCCGGGGCCGATTCCGGGACGCAGATCCTCCACAGAGACCGGTTCGCCAGCGGCGAGCGGACGGCCCCGCTCGTCCCCGTCGAGCACGTCCCGCCCGCCGAGGACACGGCCGACGACGAGTTGACGCTCATCACCGGCCGCATCATCACCCACTTCAACAGCGGCGCGCTCACGCGACGGTCGGAGACGCTCTCCCGGATGGCCGACCAGGACGCGCTGCGGATCCATCCCGACGCCGCCGCCGAGCGCGGGATCGACGACGGCGACGAGGTCCGCGTCGCGAGCGAGCGCGGAGAAGTGACCGTGCCGGCGGATGTGACCCCCGCCGTCCGCCCCGGAACGGTTTTCTTGACATTCCACTTCGAGGATGCGCCGGTCAACCGCATCACCGGCGACGCGCTTGACCCGACGGCCAAGATTCCCGAGTACAAGCACACGCCGGTCAGCGTCGAACCGGCGTAACAGGCGTCCGGACGCCGATCCGGATCAGTCGGACCTCGTACTGTCGGACAGGAGTCCGCGGTACAGCTCGGCACCAGGGAGTGTGGAAACCGTGCGCACGGTGCGATCCGACGGCCTCACCCCGACGCCCGAAGCACCTCTTCGAGGAGTTTCGACTGCGCCTTCGAGAGGTGTTCCGCGAACGTGGAGTCGTTGATTCCCAGCGAGTCGGCCACCTCGCCCGCGTTCGCCCCGCTGCGGTACTCGAAGTAGCCCAGTCGGTGCGCCGTCCTGAGCACCTCGCGCTGCCGTTCGGTCAGCGACCCGCGATCGACGACGGTCGGATCCCGTCCCTCGTCTCCCTCGGCTGTGGACCGGACCAAGTACCGGACGGCGACGCGCTCGGCGAGGTCGTCGAGGGCCGCGACGATCTCCCGGAGCCGGTCCGTGTCGGGCAGACACAACGTGAGCATAAGGGTGCCCTCGGTCGCGTACACGTCCGAGATCGGACAGCCCAACCGTTCGACCACCTCACAGGCACAGGACGTGTCACGCGTGAACTGGTAGACGCGGTCGTCGCCGATCTCCATCACCGACTCGGCATTCGTCACGGCTTCCGGATTGTCGGCTGCGACGGCCGCGTCGACGCGGAATTCCTCCGTGACCGATCCGTCCGTCGCCCGGGTCCAGATCACGTCCCGGACGGGCGGCCGCTCGCTGTCATCGCCGTCCTCGAGCGCCGATAGTTCGGCGATCGGACAGCCGGCTGTTACGTCTACCGCCAGTTTGGCGCGGATGCCATCCGCCATTATCGGCCGTTACGACCGGACAGGGAAGTTCACTGCGGTCGGGGTGCCGCCGGGCGTCGGTCCCGGGCGGTCACTCGAACCCGCTGACGAGAGTCGCGAGCCACTGCGCGGGGTCGTCGCGGCGACGGACCTCGACGCGCTCGACCCACTTGACCCACTGGAAGCCGCGCCGGCCGGGCGCGACGAGCCGCATCGGGCCGCCGTGGCCGTGGCTCAGCCCCTCGTCGGCGACGTGCGTGGCCAAGAGCGCGTCGCGAGCCTCCTCGACCGGGAGCGACCACCGGTAGCCGGTGACGGAGACGAAGCGGACGAACCGCGCGCCTTCGTCGACGCCCGCGGCGTCCAGCAGATCGCCGACGCGGATCCCGCGCCACCGCTGGACCGTGTACCAGCCGCTCGTGCAGTCCAGGAGGGCTTCGCGCTCGCTGAGAGCCTCGCCGTCGACGACGACCTCGTCGTACGCGAGCGACAGCGGCGTCTCGACCGCGCCGCGAACCGCCAGCGACCACTCGCCGGGGTCGATTGGGTCGGGGTCGTCGGCGACCCACGAGGTCACCGGAAACGCGCTGTTGCCGTCGCCCTGACGCGGCTGTGACCCGGTGAAGCGGCGGTCCGCGCCCGGCGTCTCCAGGACGTCGTTCGCGACTTCCTGCGCTCGGTAGACGACGGCCCCGCCGAGGAGGAGCGCCGCGTACTTCAGCGTCGTCCGCCGACGGTGGAAATCCCGACGCCGCGGGAGGCGAAAGCGCGTCGCGAGGTGGGCGGCGACGAGCGGGACGAGCACGAGGCCGAAGCCGACGTGGACGCTCAGGAGCGTCCAGAGCCACAGCCGGGCGTCGAGGCCGAGGACCCACGCGATCCCCGTCGCGAGCGCGCCGACGGCCGCGACGAGCGTCGCCACCGAGAGTGCGGTCGTGGGGCGCCACCGTGAGCGGTCCGTGAGCCGGTGGCGGACCCGCGCGAGCTTGAATCCGAGGAGCGCGACGATCGTCAGCCCGACGATCCGGTGGAGCCAGAACAGCGGCCAGCCCGAGGGCGACCCCACCGTGAAGGAACGCAGTCCCGAAGCGGCCTCGACGACGACGAGCGCGAGGAGCGACCAGTCGACGAGCCGCGTCGGCGGCCGCACCGCGTCGGCGACGTCGCGGAGCCGGGAGGATGGCCACATACCCGTTGTTAGGCTCTCCGCCGCAAGAAGCGTTCGGGCCGCAGACCGACGGCGAGGGCATCGAGGGGGCTCCGTCGCCGCCGCCGACACCGACCGGATCGCCGAGTGACCGACAGCGACAGTATAATACTCGGCCGGCATCGCCTACGGGTATGGAGCGATTCGACGTAGCAGTCGTCGGCGGCGGCCCCGCGGGCTCGTCGGCCGGCCACGCGGCCGCGTCCCGCGGCGCGTCGGCGGTCGTCCTGGAGAAAGGGGTGCCGCGGGCGGACCGCCCCGATCGATTGGGACCGGACTCGACGGACGCCGCGGGCATCCTCGACTACTGGGTCGACATCATGGGGATCCACCCCGACGAGATGCCCGAGGGCGTCGTCCTCGGCACGCTCGACCGCGCGGAGTTCATCGGCCCCTCGGAGTCGCTCACGCTGCGGTCGACGGGGATCGAGTCCTCGTACGACAACTTCGGGTTCTGTATGCAGCGGGCCCGCTTCGACGACTTCCTCCGCGACCGCGCGGAAGAGGCCGGCGCCGAGTACCGCGCCGGGGTCTCGGTCCGAAGCGTCGAGACCGACCGCGACGGCGACGGCCCGCGACACCGACTCGAACTCGCGAGCGGCGACGAACTCGGCGCGGAGTTCCTGATCCTCGCGGACGGCCCCCAGCGCCAGGTGACGAACCGCGTCCTCGACGAGTGCCTCCCGTTCGACGTCACGGAGCGGCTCTCGACCCGCGAGACGAACCACATCGCCTACCAGGAGCACCGCCGGCTCCCCGAGGAGGTCTTCGAGGAGGTCGCGGGCGCGATCAAGTTCTGGTGGGGACATATGCCCGGTCACACCGCCTACCCGTGGATCTTCCCGAACGACGACAACGTCGCCCGGATCGGGCTGACGATGCCGATCGGGATGGACATCGACGCCGTCGAGAACCGCGAGGACTACCCGCTCCTGCGGCCCGACGACGAGCGGATCCCCCAGGGGACGGAGTACATCCGCCGGCTGCTCGAACAGGAGTACGGCGACGAGTACGACATCGAGGACGACTTCCCGCTCGTGGAGGACCGCGGGAAGTCGAAGGGAACCGAGACCTACGCCATCTCCTCGACGCGGCCGATCGACTCTCCCACGGGCGCGGGCGTCGCCGTCGTCGGCGGCGCGATGGGCGCGACCTCGGCGTTCCACGAGGGCGGCGACCACACGGCCGTCCGCACGGGCGCGATCGCTGGCGAACTCGCCGCCGACGGTGACCTCGCACCCTACAACGCCCGCTGGAAGGACGCCATCGGCGACGAGATCCTCCGCAACGTCGCGATGGCCGACATCGTCCACGACTACGAGCCCGACGACTGGGACTGGGCGTTCGCTACGGCCCGCAAGCTCCTCGAAAACAGCGATGGCTACGGGCTCTTCGACACGAGCAACCTCAGGGCCGGGTTCGGCGCCGCGAAGCTCGTCACGACCTACAAGCGGACGAAGTTCTCCTTCCGGAACGGGAAGTACGTCCAGATCGGCGAGTCCGACTACACGGTGTAGCGGATCGGGCCGGTGAGTCGGAACGGCCTTTGCCCTCGACCGCCTTCCCCCGAGTGCGCACCCTCAGTCCCCGCCCGAGTACTCCCGTCACGGGAGCGATGACACGGCGGCGAACCCGGGTGTGCGACACAGGGACCGTCCGCGCCCCACAGACGGACCGCCCGACACGAGGGTTTCCCGGCCGACGCGGCGTGCCGCCACGGGATGAGGCCGGTCGTTAGTGTTCCGGGCGTACATTTTATGTATGCTATGGATATTATTTGCAAATAATATAAGAGTTGGATGATTGGACTAACACGTCCTCATATTGCGACAGTGGATGTCTGAAGCACCGTTGATCATACCGAGGGTCGGTAGGCTTGCTTCTTGTACAGAAAGTCGGAGATATACCCTTGGTGTGGTTCCAAGAGATCGATGTCGCACGTCAATTCACCGTTAGCATACAACTTCTCTATAGACGGCTCTTTCAAGGCTCTCCGTTCTAAATCACGACTATCTGATAGGAGTGTCACAGCCAGCGAATCCGAGAGAGCGGTCACAACCTCGCTTTCTGGTACGGCAACGACGCTAGCGTACTGGAAAGGGAACTCTTGGAATAGGTCGTGCGTTCCGTTTTCGAACTCGCTCCAATCGAGCAGAACAACCGTGGGTCGCAAAAACGTCGCCCCATCCTGTTCGATTACGCGAGGCCGTGAATCGTATAGTTCAGTAACGTCCTCTGCACCAGGAGAGGAGAGGTTCGTCGTGAGCAGCTGGTCGAGTCGGTGTGCCTGATCTGGATCTGAGAGTGCTGGAATTCTGGAGTCCTCATCAAGTGGGGATCGAACTGGAACGTCCTTAATCCGCTGTGCAAGGCGGTTGGCGATGGTCTCTGCATCCCCAGTGGTAACGATCTGGCTCATATTGATGCAACCGCGACCGCCGTCTGCCATCATCGCCTCTTCGAGCCGATCGATGGTCTCCACCTGTTCCGCGTAGTCGGCGTCGACGAACACTTTGCTGTTTCCGGGGCCGTGGATTTTCACCCCGGGCGACGAAGCGTATTTCCGTTGAAGCTGCTCACCACCGAATCCCATTGCCAGGTCCGATTGCTCCAAGATCTTTGTACCGACCTCTCGGTCACCGGGGAGCAGAATGGCCGATTCCTCTGGTACTCCCGCTTCATGAAGCGCGTGAACGATACGAGCGGGTGTGAAAGGATCCCCATCCGACGGACGGATAGCCAGCGGATACTTCATCGCGTACGCAACCAAAGCTAACGAGAGAACTGCTGGGTGGTTACTCGGGGCCAGTAATCCAAGGTTGTGCCCTTTCGGTACATAGCCAATAGTGGTCTTCTCAGGCGACTCGTAGTACAGATCGTCGAGAATGCGGAGATTGGTCGAGGGAGTCTGGGCTCGGATTGCGCTTTCGACGTTCTCGAACGTCTGGCGAATCGTTTCAACGGCAGATCGTACTGTCGTAATCGGTAGTCCGGTGACTCTTACGACGTTCCTGATGTATTCTTCTGGGCCAGTATTGCTCGGACCGACATCCCCTTCGGCAAAATACTGACCTGCACGTTGTAACGTAGCCGTCAGTTCGTGAATACTAACGCTGTTGAGTTCTTGGTGTCCAGCCGTCCGATTCCCTTCGATGACAGACGAAAGTTGAATACTTGGGAAGCGTTCGACTTCTGCGATTGCTTGTTCACGATAGTCGGTCACGGGCTCTGTGACGTATGGCTCTCGGGACTCACCGGTAACTGACTGAATCACTCGGTTGTCCTCAGTAGACGCCGGATTCGATGTCATCTGCTTTGTTTTGTGGGATGTCGGGGTTGCCGAGACAATCTGAGATATGATCCGATTTAGGTGGGAGTCTGATAGCGGCGTCGTCTTCTATTAAATACGGTGCAAGGAGCCCCTCACGAACGACGTGAGCCATTGTACGACCTGTTTCACCGTATTCGACCTGCGTGTATTCGTCGTTGTTGGCAGCTTTCGGATCAATAACCTCGAAGATAACGTGACCCTCTTGCGGTTGATACACGACAGCATCGTGTTCAGCAGAGTAATCCACCTGTGGTTGAGCACCGATGAGGGTGTTTCCGTACCACCCTTGGAAGAAGGCGTCCAATTCCTGCGAGAGATGTTGATAATTTTCGGGTTTGATGGCTTGTCCTGCAAAGATGACAGCGTCTAGCTGGAGTCGACTCAGCACATCAGATTGATATAGCATTTGAATGATGGTTGGGGTTGAGACGAGAATCCCGATTTCTTCCCCGTGTTGCCTCAGTACGTCCTGTGACTGGTTTTGCAAGTGGTCGAGATATTTTTCACTTGCAGGGGTATCCTGCAAGTCTGGATCTGTTTTTGTTTGACGGATCCAACGAGGATCGAGATCAATCGTTAGGAAGGATCCATTTCGTTCGTTTGCAATAGATTTCATTGAGTGACCGAATACGTGGGGTCCGGTTGGCCCAATATAAAATAGATCTCGACCCCGTGAGACACCGTGTTCATCAAGAATCTGATTCATTTTTCTGTGGATTCTACTGGTGACACCATCATCTACCCAGACAGTCCATTTTGGGGTACCAGTTCGTCCACCAGTGCTGTATATGCCGTACTCGGAAGGATCGTATTTTTTCGGAATGAGGTCACGGGGAGAAGATCGAAGTTTATCTACGGGGAAAGAACTGTAGGACGGGTCATCGGCAAATAATTGCAAGTCAGGTACTTCTTCAACGTCTTCTATAGGATTAAATGATAGTTCAGATTTCTTTTCGATCCAGAACGGAGCACCGTCTTCTTCGTCGAAATGTAACTGTACAATTTCCTTCACGCTCTTGGGTAAACGATTGTTGGTCAGATCTCAGCAGTAGCTGGAAGTCACAGCGGGCAAGGGTGACGCGACCGCGTCACCCGACGAACGATGTTCCCAGTCAAGACGTTCGTCTCGGAGCGTCGAGCCGCGAACCTGT